>JAOZIC010000090.1 GCA_026014605.1 Candidatus Bathyarchaeota archaeon | reverse complement strand
GTTACCAAGATTGATATCCTGTTTCCTGAATGTGCTGGTGTTACAAAGTATGACGAGGTTTCCAGAGAAGCAAAAGCGTTTGTGGAAAACATCGAAAAACAGCTCAAAGTTCCTGTTACGATGCTTGGTACTGGTCCGGGAACTATGGATGTTGTGGACCGAAGAGAAGAACTAAAATGCTAGTTCTGTTTTGTTTGGGTTGTGAGGTAATACAACTATGTCAACAGTAATCGTGGATGTTTCTGAGCTTAGCAAATTTGATGGTTCAAGCGTTAAAGCTTTGGCGACTTTTATGGAAAGCCGTATAGATGGAACTGTGGCTTCTGCAAAAAATGAAGTAACCTTGGATTTTGAAGAAGGTAAAGCGGCTTCAAAGTCTTGTTTGCGTTTGCTTCTTCGCAAGTTTTTGCACAAACAGGCACTAAAAGAGGATTTCAGGGTTATTTCTGGTGGCGAAAACAGTTTCATCATAAAAGAAAAGAAAGTTTACGAAGAATAAGCATCTGATTCACAATATTGATTCAGGTTTCATAACGCTTATCACAAATTTTATTCCATACTTCCACTCATGTAATGTACATTGGGGTGGGGTAAATTTGAGAAATCCGAAGAGAACCAACGCTGCGAAACGTTGCAAAGTTTGCAAAGAAGCAGTTATTTCTTCGCGTATCTACTGTGAACGACTACAAGAATACGTTGACGACCTTGTTTATTGTCCATACTTTGAACCAAGACATCCAGTACAACTAGAAGCACTGCATTAGATGCCCTAAACGGCATCTAAGTTTTCCTTTTTTTCTACCCAAAAATTGAGGCGTTGGTGTTTGTGTTATGTTTTGTTGTTTAGTTTCTTGTTGCTGTTGGTTGTTGTTCTCGAAAGTTTTAAGTAAACAGACAAGTTAAGGCTTAGTTCGAGGCAAAAAAGCTGTTAAGAGACAAATATCTAGGCGCAATCTTTCTTTCCTTGGCTCTGGTTGGTATGGTTGGATATTTTTGGTTGCTTTTCTTGGCTCCAGACGTAACGTTTTTTGGAAAAAGCACCAACGAGTGGGCAATAATTATTCCCGTTATGATTATTGTTTATGTTGTTTTGTTTTTGGTTGCGTGGGTTGGTTGGGCACTGGCTTCAACTGCGCCTCCGTTGCCTGTTAGTGTTGAAGATTCTGAAGATTAACTAGTTTGATTCTAGTTTCTTCATTTTTTGTTTAATCACAAATATTACAATAACTGCTATGGCCGCCACTATTATTACAACAAATATTATGGGGTCGATTGCAAATGTTTGTGGTTCCCAGATGTTGGTTTTTTGTGCCACTGTGTCTATGGTGTAGTTGCCGTAGTCTGAGCGGGCTTCCAGTAAAACGCCTGTTTCTTGGTCCCAGTAAAACAGTGTTTCAGCTGTGGTTCCATGTGCGGTGTTTCGGCGTGCGCCTGAGTATTCCCTTTGAGTAACATCTATGATTGTTATTTCTCCATGGTATTGTTCTGTGTAGTTCATGCCTTCTTGCAGGTTTGCTGGGATTAGGAAACTGTCTCCTGTTTGTCCTGCTTCAAGGTCCAAGTGAAGGACTACCCATGCTTCGCTTCCGTCGCTGTATCTTGAGGTGATGTTTACTTCAGCAGTTTTTCCTTGAACAGTAATGTACTCCATTCTCGCCCACGTTAAGTCATGTTCCGCAGGAACGGTTCCCGTGACATTTACGTCGTATTCTACCCAGTCGCCTTCTTTAACGCCGATTTCAACCTCAGCGTAGCAGACCGAAAAACACAGTAAACATGTTAAGGTTACACAAATCAGAAGAACTGCAACGTTTCTGGACATATATGTCATCCAGAAAACTACTATTACGCACATGGGTTTTATGATTTGTGGAAAACCACTAACCTGCAAAAACTATGTTTTTAGCAGTTAAGCTTGTTTGATTTAAGCAGATTTGCAAAATCTTTGATGTTTTGTGCAGTTAACACCTTTTTGAGTTCTTGAATGTTGTTAGAGTATAGTTCAGTTTCAGAGAAAGATTGAAGCGTCTTTAGTGATGTGCAAAACTGTTTCAAGTTATTTAGTGTGCACATGTAATCGGTTTTGTTGCCTTGAGGGCTGGTAACGCGAATAATGTAGCTTACTGGAAGCTGTTTTTCGAATCTTGCTATTAATGATATTGTGTAGCCGTCTTTGTTTTTGTTGGTTAACAGAACATTCTCGCACGTAGACAATTTTACTTTAATCACCCACAGTTAAAGTAATACTATTTTCACACTTACAGCATTTAAGATTTAAGAACCATACATCAACATTGGAATAATGAGCAACTATTCAATGTTAACATCTATTCGTGTTAATTTTTTATGTTCACTACTGTTCGATAAAAACTTGGCTCGCGCCTGCATGTTTCTCGATACGAATAACATGTTCCGCCTTTTCTGCAAAAGCCTCGTTATGCGTAACAGCAATAATCTGTTCAATAGCCTTAAAGCGGCTAATCGCATCTGCAAGACGTTCCACCGACCCGTCCTCGCGCCCTAAGCTTTCGGTTGGCTCATCTAACAACAACATAAACAGTCCATGCCCTGAACGTGACTGCATAATCAACTGCCCCAAACCGATACGGTAAGCAAACGCAAGAAGGGTTCGTTCTCCTCCTGAAAGGTTTTCAACTTCGCGCTCGTAGCCTTGGTCGCTGGACACAAACGGCGAATATGTTTCGTCAATGTTAACTATCAACGAGGGTCCTACGTCGCCTACTAGGCTGTCTAGTACCTGCTGGACGGTGCGTTCCAGATAGTTTACGAACTCGCTTCGCAGTTTAGGTTGTATGCTGCGGTAGGCTACCCTGATTCGGTCGATGACTTCAAGAAGTTTACCGATTTTCTCTTTACGTTCAACCTTACTCTGGGCATAATCCAGGCGCTCTTTAAGCTCGTCCACCCGTATACTAAGGTCCTGTTTTCTTTGTTCCAACGTTTGTACCGCGTTTTTGGCGTTAAGATTGTCCCTAAACGCGGTTTGCCTGTTTTCTCTGGCGGACTCTAGCTCTGAAACATCAAATTTTGAAATCTCTTCCCTTGTTTCTTCAAGCTGTTTTTGAAGCCGCTTCTCCTCCACTGTTGCATCATGTATCTGGGAAACAATAGTGGTCAGCAGTTCCTGTTTTTCGTTAACCTGCTTTTGAAGGTCGTTTATTCTGGGAACTATCTGTTGCAGATTAGAAACCGCGCCGCTAACCGCTGTGTACTCAGTTTTTAGTTCATCAATTTTAGTCTGCAACTCAGCGATGCGTTTTTTGCTTTCCTTTTGTTCCTTTTGCAGGGCTTCTTGAAGGCTTTGTTTGTATTCTCCGCTGACTTCTTGCAGACACCTTGGACACTTGTTTTCAGAAACTATGCTGGCGATTTTGTTTTCCGAAGCGTTCATTTCTCGTCTGGTGGCTTCTTGCTCGCCGCCGAACTTCCTTAGTTGTTCGTCTACTTCGCGCAGATGTTTTCGTATCTGCTCTAAGGTTTGGTCTGCGCCAAAACCCGCCTTTGTCAATGCATTTCTGTGAATCTGTTGTTGTTCTTGCAGTTGCTCCAAAGACTTTTCCTGTTCACCAAGTCGCCTCTTGTTTGTTTCCTGCTGGTATTCCAGTTCTTTGTGTCTTCTTTGAGTATTCGCAAGGTTTGTTTTCAGTTCAATTTCTCTTCGTTGCAGATTCTCAGTGATTTCACGCAGCTCTTCCAAGCCTTCAAGGCACGCCGTTGCCAGTTCTAGTTGCTTTTCAGTTTGTGCAAGCTTTTGTACCGCAGACTCAAACTGAGTGTCTAGGTTCGAAAAATCTTCCACCGCCTTGGTGTAGTCTTCGTCAAGTTTTTTGATGCGGATAACGTCGATGTCGCGGTCCAGAACCTTTTTTTCGGTTTCATACGTTTTTTGGAACATTTGCATGTTGCCCCAAGCGGCTTCGTAGTCAGAAAGCCCGAACAGTTGGTCTAACTTTTTTTGGCGCTGACGTGGCGTGATGTCTATTAGTTCTTTGAGGTGTTCTTGGCGCACCCAAACAACTTCGCGGAACAAGTTTTTGTCCAAACCAGTTAACGCCTTTAGCTGTTCGGCTACTGCTTCGTTTTTGTTGCTTGCGATTAGTTTGCCGTCGCGATAAAACCTGAGTTGGTCAATATCCTGGCTAATTCCTTTTTCCTGCCGTTTGAGCGCCCTGTGCAGCTTGTATGTTTCGCCGTTGTGAACAAAAACTGCGGTTACGCTTCCCTGTTCGGCGTCTTCTCGTAACAGGTAGTCGTAGCTTCTGCCGATGGGGTCGCCGAAAAGCACGAAATCAAACGCGTACAAAACCGTGGATTTTCCTTGCCCCAATCCGCCTACAAGGCAGTTGAAGCCGTTGGTGAACTCTATCACTGTTTTAACGTGGGAGCGGATGTTTTCCAGCTGTAGGGTTTCAAGCTTCACAAGAACTCCTCCAGCTTTTCTTTAACTTGGGTTTCCTGTTTTTCAACCAACGGAACAATAAGGTCGTAGGCTAGGCGCGCAATTTTTTCGCTTTCTTCTCTTGTGTATGTTTCAGAAAAGATTTCAAAAAAGTACTCAAACGACTTGGTTTTCATGTCCTTAAAGCCGCTGCCAAAAATTGAGCGGATAATCTCTTCGCTGATTTCTGTTTCTCTTAACCTGACAACAGGGTGAACCAAAAGCGCTTTTTTGGCTGCTTGCCTTATTTTTGTTAAATCGATTTCTCCGCGTCCCATCTCGGCGGGCAAAACTCCGCGGATAACTGGAACAACGATTGCTTCTGGTTCATCGTTTTGTTTAACTAAATCCACAACTGCCTCAGTAATCTTGGCAGGAGTCAACCCAGTATACGTCTGGTCTAACACCTTGAACTTACGCACAGTCTCTAAGGCTACTCGTTCAGGTTTGGGCACACCCGACTTGCTGACCTTAACGTGGTAAAACCCTTTTTGTGAAGCTGCCTCGCTGTAGCTGGCGGTTTCTGTTCCACCGCTGTAAACAACCAAACCACCCTTCAACCTAGAAATATACGGTTTGTGAATGTGCCCACCCGCATAGTAATTGAAACCTTCAGGCAGGTCTTCTGGGTGAGCTTCTGCCTCCATTTTAGGCGGTTTTATCGCCGGAATATCAAGAGTCAAATGAAAAACCATGATGTTAAACAGGGACGGGTCAGGTACGGGCTTGTTTTTTTCCAAAAACTGGGGCAGTTCTTCTTGAGTTTTTCTTGCTGTGCGAAAATTTGGAATCCCATAAACGTAACAGTATTCGTTTCGCCAACAGGCACCCTCATGCCGTGGCAGATAATAAATCAAACCCGCGCTATCCAACGGGTTAAGAATCGTGCTGGTAACTAGGTTCGGCGCAGAATCATGCGAACCATCAACCGCCAAAACAGGTATACCTGCGTCTTTAAGTCGCCGAAAGTTGCGGATTGCCGCTTCTAGGGTCGCGTTTGTTGGGCGGGCTTGCTCAAAGATGTCACCTGCCAGTATCATGAAGTCCGGTTTTAGCTCTATGGTTTTATCCACTAACTCCGCAAAAGCGTTGTTGAAGTCGTTTCTGCGAACATCCAAGTTATACTGAGCATAACCCAGATGCAAATCCGCAGCATGAACAAAACTAAACGGCTTCATCGACTCTTCATATCCTCCCGTATACCCGCCTACTTGTAAACAACTAGACGCATCAGTGACTTTTATACGTTAAAAACACATTCTTGCCTCAATAACTTTTGCCAAAACACAAAAAACACATCCAGTTTTTGCTAAAACATTAAACATATTTGAAGACTAATAGAGGTACATTGTTGAAAACTATATTTTTTCTGAAATTTCAAGCAATAAAAGGAATTATTGTCCAAACACCCAAGCATATTAGAATACTAATAACAGAACTATGTTGAAAACTACCTTTTTTCAGAAAAACCAAAAGACAGCATCATTATTTCTCTAGCAAATCACTGTAAGAGTG
>JAOZIC010000089.1 GCA_026014605.1 Candidatus Bathyarchaeota archaeon | reverse complement strand
GTTCCACCAATGGCTAACACAGACATACTAGTAACTTACACCTCACCAGATGGTGTAGAAACTAACCTAGACGCAACAACAGACAAAAACGGTATGGCAACTGTCTCCTTCACACCTGATGCTCTTGGCGAATGGAAAGTCATGGCATGGTATATGGGTGAAGATGGAGCTGTTGCTTCACGAACCTATGCGTTCAGTAGTGAAATCATCGTTAACGCTGTTGCATCAACAGAACCTGCAGACGCACTAATTGCAACCGCTGGTCCAGAAACTTCAACAATCAACGCTGGCGAATCTGTGACACTCACTGCTACTACATCTGGCGGTGTTGCTGACTTCACATACCAATGGTACCAAATTATCAGCGGCACAGCAGTTCCTCTATCTGGAGAAACTGCAGCAACTCTCGTAGTTGCACCTGATGCCGAAGGTACATACGGATACTATTGCGAAGTTACCGATGCTGTTGGTCAAGTAGACTCAAGTGACACAGTTCAAGTGAAAGTCGGTGGAAGCGGTGATGGCTCTGGTTTACCAATGGAGTACATCTACGCGATAGTGGGCGTTATTGCTGTAGTCGTAATCGCGATTGTAGCATACATGGTCCTAAAGAAGCGCAAATAAGCGCACCCCCCTTTTCTTTTTTTTATTTTATTTTTTAACAAAAACTATTCTCATTACTGCATTTCATAAACTGTACAAGTTTTTACAGTCTAAATGCTCATTTTGTAACCAAATATCCATGTTAATAAGTAGGTTAAACCAAAAGTACTTCAGTTTACACAATCTGAGTTAACGAGGACGGCTAAATTGGTGACGAGTGTTAATGGTGGTGTTATGGCATGCGTGTTTGTTTGATTAACCCGCCTCGTATTCAACCAAAAAACTGGGGAAAACCTAACGTCTTTCAACCATTTGACATAGCCTATGTTGCAGCGGTTCTTGAAAGTAAACACAAAGTGACCATTATTGATGCTCCAACTGAAGGCTTGAAGAATCTTGAGTTAATTGATAACCAACGGTATCAGGTCGGTTTAACCCGCAACGAAATTGCTGAACGCATTAGAGCGCTGTCTCCCGATTTGGTGGGAATTACCATTCCTTTTAGTGGGTGGAGCAGACCCGCCTTTGAGGTGGCGTCCACAGTAAAAAGTGTAGACAAAGACATAGTAACATGGTTAGATGGACAACATCCATCTGCACGTCCTGTTGAGTGCCTAAAGCATCCTGACATCGATTTTGTGATAATAGGCGAAAAAGAAGAAACTGCCTCTGAACTGGTTGAAGTCCATGAACAAGGAAAAACGGACGATTTCACAGATGTTAAAGGAATCGCTTTCAACAAAAACGGCAAACCAGTAATAACCGAGCCCCGTCCTTTGATTCAAGATTTAGATTCTTTGCCTTTTCCTGCACGGCATCTGCTTCCGATGCAGGCATATTTTGATGCAGTAAAAAACCGTCCAATCCGAGGCGTAATAAACAAGCCTTGGGCGTCAATGATTACCAGCCGAGGCTGTCCTTACAACTGTGTTTACTGTTCTGTTCACATTGTTATGGGTAAACAGTGGCGTTTTAGAAGCCCAGAGAACGTGGTTGACGAAATCGAGCAACTTGTTAACACGTACAAGGTTAAGCAGGTCGATTTCTGGGACGACAACATGGCGCTTAAAAGAGACAGAATGGCTCGAATCTGCGACTTAATCAAGGAACGAAACCTAGACATCGAATGGTACACCCCCAACGGCATTAGGGCAGACACTCTTGACGAGTTTTTGATAAAGAAGATGAGTGCCTCTGGCTGCAAAAAAATACGTATCGCACCAGAATCAGGCGTGCAACGTGTGGTTGACGAAATTATAGAAAAGAAACAGGACCTAAAAGCAGTAGAAAACGCCATAATTGCCTGTCGCAAACACGGAATTCGAGTGGGATGCTTTTTTGTTCTTGGTCTTGTAGGGGAAACAAAAGAGGACATCGAGCAGACAATAAAGTATGCTTACAAACTCCGGAAACTGGGTGCAGAAATATTTCACTTCAGCATAGCTACGCCCTTGTATGGTACTCGTTTGTATGAGCAGGCAAAAAACGGCGGTTTCTTAAGTGGAAAAATAAGTGACGAAGCCTTAGCCGCAGCTGAACCGTTGATTGAAACTCCAGAGTTTACAATACAAGAACTGCAAGACCTTTGTTTACGTGCAAACTTGGTAAACCAAAACATTACTCCTGCTAAACTACTAAAGGCTCTTCGTGACCCACGAAAAGTGGCAGTGATTCTGCTTGAAAAACTAAAGCGGTAAACCCGTAAATTGTATGTTTTATCGGTCACTTTTCTTTGTTTTTCTTCTTACTCCAGTTTAGTGACGTTCAGAAACCTTAATATCAAAAATTATGTTATGATAAAATTGTCCATTGTTAAATCTAAAACTTCTGTAGCTTGTATGGCAGTTGATGATTACTTCATAAAAATAATCGGTGTGAACTGGAAAAATGTACCTTTCAAAAATTAAAAACGCTTCAATCGTGCTTGTATTCGTTTTATTGTTGACTTTGTCACCCCTTGTTTTTGCTCAAACCGAAGCAAACACTTCGGATTCCACAACTAATGTGAACGGTTTACTTCAATACGAGTGGCCACAAATTCACGGAGACTCAGGTTTCACACGTTTCTCCGAAGGACCAGCCCCCGAGGTTTCAGACATCCTTTGGAAAGCAAACGTTACAGGAATAGAAAGCTACCTTGCAGCCTTTAACGGCAAAATCTTTGTAACAACCACAACAAACGTAATTGCCCTAGACAAAGACACCGGAACAACAGTTTGGAACACCGAACTGCCCAGCACCCAACGTTGGCCTGCAGTGTTCAAAATTGATGCCGAACGTTTAGTCATAGGACAATATTGTCTTGAAACCGAAACTGGAGACCTATTGTGGACCAGCGAAGATTTTTCTGCAAAAGTTTCCTACTGGGCTGAAGGCGTTTACAGTACAGAAGAGTTGCTTTTCTTTACTCATGGCGATTCAACCGTGCAAGCTTGGAACTTTTCTGATCCAACACACCCACCAGAAATGATTTGGGAAACCTTTGTTCCAGGCAGCTCAGGGAGTGGCGCAGGAATCCAATATGGTGACGGACGAGTGTTTCCGGGTTCGTTTGAGCCGCATCAGATGGCGTTGGATGCAAGAACTGGGGAAGTGTTATGGGATACAGAAACAACTGCCGCAATGACGTTTTCGGGTTCCTACTATAACGGTAAATTGTACAAGGCTGGTGAGCACGATAACAAATTCTACTGTTTCGACGCCGAAAGCGGAGAAATTCTGTGGAATACTAATGCGGGAACCCATCTTGGTTACTGGGTCAGTGGCAGTGCTGCAGCTTATGGAAAAATTTACGAACTAAACAAAGACGGGCACCTTTACGCCTTAGACGCAGACACAGGAGAGATTGTTTGGAAGTATGAAGGTCCCGGATACTATTTCTGGCCTGGATGGCCTGTAGTTGCAGACGGCAAAGTCTACGCTACAACTGGTCAAAGAGTTTCCAGCGACCCTTACACTTTTGAGTACAGCAAATCCGAGTTTGTTTGCCTTGACGCGTTTACTGGCAAGCTTGTCTGGAGTTTACCAATTGAAGCCTATTCGCCACGAGAATCTGTTGCGGTTGCATACGGTAATTTGTACCTTATCCCCGGGTACATTGAAGAAAACAAAATGAACACCTACATAGTTCCAGGCGAGGTATGGGCAATTGGTTCCGAATCTTGGTCTATGTGGCGGGGTGACTTGGAGAACAGTGGAGTGGGAGAATCTGGTCCATCGGATTTGAATCTAAGATGGGCGTATACAACAGGTGGCGGAGTTGTTTCCTCTGCTAGTGTTGTTGACGGTTTAGCCTATTTTGGTTCACAAGACAAAAACGTCTACTGTGTTGACGCGCGTACTGGGATGAAACTTTGGAGTTTTGCAACAGAAGCGCGGATAAAATCTTCTCCCGCTGTGGATAACGGGCGGGTCTATGTTGGTCCTGACGACGGCAACGTTTACTGTTTAGATGCCTACAACGGCACTCTTATCTGGGAAGCGGATGCTGGCGGGTTTGTTGAAGCTCATTTGGATTCTGTTGCTCGGGTTGCGTCTTCCCCTGCGGTTTACGGTGGCAAGGTGTATGTTGGGTCTTTGGACACTAACATGTACTGTTTTGATGCCGCCACTGGTGACCTAGTCTGGAACTACGAAACTGATGGTTACATCAATTCGAGTCCTGCAATTTCGGGTGGGGCTGTTTACATAGTTTCGCAGGAGCCCAGTTCTGGTGGTTTGTATAAACTGGATGCCGATGACGGCGGTTTAGTTTGGAAGTTTGAGATACCCTACTTTATTGCAGCAGAACGGGGCACGGATATGCATGCGTCTCCTGTTGTGGCTGATGGCATGGTTTTTGTTGCAACAAACAAGGACTTCTACCACGCAGTGAACGCCCAGACTGGAACCTTAGAGTGGACCTACAACGTTACAAGGGGCACAGAAAGCAGTGGCGGTTTTCTGGTTGGGTCTGCCGCTTATCATGACGGTAAACTGTTTGTTGTTGACCAGTTTTTCATCACATGCCTTGATGCTCAAACTGGAACCGCGGTTTGGAAGTCTTGGTTGGGCGGAGAAATATATGTTTCACCAACATACGCTGACGGCAAAATATACGCAGCAACAGACCGCCGTTCCATCTACGTGTTAAACGCAACAAACGGAGACCGAATTTCCTATTATTCAACAGGTTCTAACACTTGGTCTTCTCCCTCGGTTTACGAAGGCAGATTATACATCGGCAACCACGACTGGAACCTTTACTGTCTGGCGGAGTCTTCTGTAACTTTTGGAGAAATAAGCACAGGAACCCTCAGCGGTATTGTAACCGTAGGCGAAGCGGTTGCTGGTTGTGGTCAGTTGTCGTTGAAGCTTGCGTATGCGCCAGTTACTGTGTGTGTTACAAAACCTGACTCCACGATAGAATTTATGCAAGTTACTGCACAACATGACGGCTCCTTTAGTTTTGGTTACATTCCCGAATCGGTTGGTCAATACTCTATCTCGATTTGGTGTACTGGAGCATCTTTTATCATGAAAAGTGAGATTATGCAAATGTATGCGTTACGGCAAGACTCGCAATCTAACCAAAGCTCAGTCATACCCGTGGATTACGTCTATCTTACCGTTGCCTTGATTGCGGTGGTTGTAATTGTGGCAGTTGCGTTGATACTGCGAAAGAAACGAACAAGCTCACCAGTAACGATAAACTAAAACTTGGTCCCTGCGGCTTCAGAGTAAACCTGCAACATTTTTTGTGCACATATATCCCACGAAAAGTTTTGGGATACAAACTCTCTGCCAGATTTTCCCATTTTTTCTCGTAACTGTTTGTCTGAAAGTAGCTTTAGAACCGCTTGTGCCAGTTCGGTGCTGTCAGGTTTAACCAAAAGCCCTGTTTCGTTGTTTTTCACTGCCTCGTTAACCGCTGTTACGTTGAAGGCAACAACTGGTTTGGCGGTGGCTTGTGCTTCGAGCATCGAGATTCCTTGTCCTTCTTGTATCGATGGCATAACAAACACGTCCGCTAGGTTGTAAACCATTGGAAGTGTTTTGTCGTCAACGTTTTTGTGGAAAACAAATCTGTCTGATACTCCCAGTTCTTTGGCGTAAGATGCTAGACTGTTTTCTAGTGGACCGTTTCCAACTACAACAAACTTTGTGTTTTTGTTTTCTTTGATTACCTGTTTTGTGGCTTCAATTAAGAAATGCAGCCCTTTTCGTGGTATCAAGTTGCCAACAAACAAAACAACTTGTTCATCATTCACGCCGATTAGTTGCTTTGCGTTGCTGCAGTCTTGGTTTGGTTTGAACCTTTCAATGTTTACCCCGTTTGGAACTACCCTAATTTTTGTTTCTTCAACTTCATATAGTTCAACAATTTTTTGGGCAGAATAATTGCTAACCGTAACAACCAAATTAGCCTGTTGAGCTGCCCCTTT
>JAOZIC010000195.1:2001-6037 GCA_026014605.1 Candidatus Bathyarchaeota archaeon | reverse complement strand
GCAATGATGTCAACTAGGTCGGTTATGCCTGAAGTTTCTAGTTTTCTTTCGAGCACTTCTTCGATTTGAAACACGCCTGCGGGGTTGTTCATGTTCACGAAAATCTGAACGGGTTTGCGTTTTCCTTTTTCTATTTCCACATGCATTATCGACAACGCAGAAAGCGAATGAATATCAACTTTGCCGGTTCTGTATGGAATCCGTGTTCTTCCCTTTGCCATGTCTGTTCCGTCAGCAATTTTGGTGGTTCCTGCTTCTATGGTTAAACATTGAACCTCTTCTTCGTGAGCGTAAATGCAGTGCAGTATCTCGGTTTTTAGTCTCACTGCTAATGCGGGGTCGTCGGGGTAAACGGTTTTAAGAAGTCTGTCCAGAATCGGGTTTGCCAAAATAATGCTGTGAAATTCGTGGTCTACCCTGTGGATGCTGTTTCCTAAATCGTGCAGGTAAGAACCACAGAGCACAACAACTTTTGCGTCCTCTTCTGAGCAAACTTTGTTTTGGACTGTTGTTGGTTTAACGTCTTGGATTATGTTACTAAAAATTTCTAGTGCACTGCCTGCAACAATTTTGGCGTGCACTGGTCCGTGGTCGTTGTATCTTAGCCGTTCTACTGCCATCACGTTTGACATACGAAGGATGTTTTGGACTTCTGTATCGGTTTCAAGCAAACGAAACATCTGTGCAACTTTTGGGTCGTCAAGATGTGAATTAATTAGATTTGCAGAAACAATAACCACTTTATGTTCACCAGCTTAATGATGCGTTGGAGAATATAAGAACTTTAACCGTGCATTTTTGCAACAGTTTATTTGTTGGACGAAAACTTGTCCCGTTTTTCGATATACGTTACGGGGTTGACTTCTTTAACTGTGTTTTCGTCCACGTCGATGATGTAGATGGTGTGAATTCTGGCGTTTCTGATTTCGTCAAGCGTAACTGGCGGGTTTTTGTAGTAAAGGTCACACAACTTTTTCAGATACTTCAAATCGTTCACTGTTCTGTCCCGAGGCGGCTTAACCAAAATATCGGGAATCTGCAACAAATAGTAAGGCGGAACACCTAACGCAAACTTTTCCGAGTGGTTACCGTAACGAATAATCTTGCTTGCAATCCTTGATTTTCGGTAATTAGCAGGGTCAAGGGCGTGGCTGGGTGGAATAAACCCAGTTTCTATCTCTACGATGTGTGAACCAAAACCTTTCACACCATACAGGTCGCAGACAAGTCCGTCTACGGGGCGTTCGATGTCCATTTCGTAGCCTTTCAAAATTAAGTGTTTAGCACAAACAAGCTCCATAACAGAGTGGTTGATTTTAACCACATTTTCTTCATGCAGTTTTATCAGCTTATCTTTAAGCGCAACTAGTTTGGTCAGGGCTTCTTTTTCCATTCCCCTGTTAAGCCTTGAGGTTAAAATCTCTAGGTCTCTGTCGAACTTGTTCATGGTATCATCCTTTACAAAAACGGTGCAATAATGGTGTTACTCTAATACGTCAGACAAAGTCGGTCAAAAGCTTTTGTGCTAAAAACTAAAAATTAAAGGGCTCCGCTCAACAAGCGGTTATAAAGAGTCACCAAAGAAAAAGGGTTCATGCATGAATTGTCCTTTCTTTTTTAGTCTTTAATGGCTTCAAGCAGGCTCATGACGTTCCAGAGTTTCACTCTGCTGTAGGGTGGCATGTTGGGGTCTTGTAAAATTTCGTCTAATACGGATATTGCGTTTGCAGCTCGTACTGCGGGGGTGTTTTCAGGGTCTTGTAGTGAAGTTATGGACTGTTTAGCTGCGCGTCGTATGTTACGTGGAGTAGTGGTGTCTTCAGAAACCATGCCAAGAACATTCATTGCTTCTCCTATTCGCTTCTCATATTCCTCTAGTTGCTTTTTTCGCACCAATTAGAAGCCTCCTATAACACAGCTAAACAAGACGCAGCATATTTAATCCTTACTAATCAGGATTGAATAATTACAAAACAGCATTCTTTGACTCATAAAAAATCAGAGTGACAAACGTTTGGTAGTTTATTGGGTGTTGTTCTTTTTTCTCACGTAAAAGATTGACACAGCAACTATGATACAACATGTCAAAAAGCCCATCAAAAGCAGTTCTAGCTCTGAAACGATTTGATTATCAAAATTGTCAACAGGGATTTCTATTAACGAGTTATTGGAATCAGTTTGCTGTAATGACTCATCATAAAAATATTCATCAAACTCAGTTTGTGAAGATGGTGACGAATCTGAACCGGAATCTAAACCTGTGGCACTTAAAACACCAAAACTGTGAATTTCTCCAGTATCTGCCCACAAACCAACTTCAAGACCATAAACACCACTGATTGGTTGCGTAAACGAAATCTTAGCATGCCACGAAAGCTGCAGGGTTAAAGGTTCCCTTTCAACGGTCCATAACTGGATGTCCATTTTGTCCTTTGCAAGAGTAAACTGTTTTTCTTCACCATCAAGAACCAGTTTGTGGCTTTGCGCCCTTTGTACTGCTTTGTCGATTGCTTGCTGTTTTGTCACCGTGACATTGGTGTTACCTACAGAATAAACATTCCAGTAGGTTCCAAAAGATTTTATGTGTCCATTTGAAAAGCTCATTCTTACGCATTTTTGGGTGTATTCAATGCCGTTTGAAACATAAAACCAGTTAAGTGACCCGTTGTCTCCTTTAAGACTACAATACAATCGGAGGTCAGTTGACTTCACTAAAACATTAGATGACCCGCGGTTAACAGCACTTAACATGTTCTTCATTTTTGTGGGATACGGAATTGTTGTAATAGTTTGTATACGTTCAAGAATTTGGTTAGCTTCTTCAAGAATCGATAACTGATGCTGCCGATACAATGGCACACCCTTGTACACGTAAAACGTGCAATCAGTCAATTTTCCATCCAAAAAGCCTACAATTACGTCCAGTTCACTTTCATCCGATATCAATTCATAATTTAATGTTTGACTTGGAATACCTCCATGACCTGAAAGATAATCAACACTTGGACCATGCAAAATAACTTCATACTTCGACAAATCAATCATGAACCCATCTTCGATGACTGCCAATGCTTCATCAGTTATTGCATGTTCATCTGACCAAACAAATTGAATCTGGAACAAACCGAAAGTTAACGCGACTAAAACAGCAATAACAAAAACCTTTTCCAGCGTCATCTTTGTTGTGTTACCGTTTTCTGTTTTAAACAAACCTTTGAACTCAAACACGGGTTTTTTGTAGCAACTCAAAAAATGGTTTCGCCCCCACACCAACCAAACCATCTGATTCAGCTTCAATTTCATATTTGGTTTAATGCTTTTAAAAAAGTTTCAGCTAATACCGAATCAAAGAACAGCTCATAACAGACGCCAATATTATATGTCCCAACTGCGAATGTCTGTTCAGAAGGGTTTGATGTGTCGGATGACTCAGAAAGCATCAGAATTATGGCAGATTTGTTACGGCAAGGCGCAACGTTAACGGAGTATGCTTGTCCATCTTGTTCTTCACCGCTGTTTAAACTAAGAACCAAAGAACTTTGGTGCGCCAAATGCCAAAAACAGGTAATAATCGTAAAACACGGAGAACCAGAACCCCAACCCCCGAAAGCTCCTGCATTTTCCAGCTTGGAAGCAACGCTTTTAACCAAAATTCAGCAGCTTGAAGAGCAACTTGCCCAAGAAACAGACCCAAAAAAACTGGAAATCCTTGGAACAACCTTGTCGGCTCTTCTGGAAAACCTTGAACGAATCCGTAACATGAAAAAATAATCTACTTTAGGGCGTTTGGGTTGCTGGGAGTTTACCAAAATTTTCCTGAAAACGTTCATCACCTAGCTTTTTTTAACTACCAAAACCCAACCAAGAGCATTCAAAGAGCAGTTCTTCACGCGATTCACAAACTAAATAATGAAACCTTTGATGTATGTGAATTAACTCCGTATCTAAAACAGAATCTGCAGGTCGGTTTCGAGTTTGGAGTAGCCGACGGGTTTGACTTTGTTTTTTTGGGTCAAAACGAACTAGAAGAATGCCT
>JAOZIC010000195.1:0-1901 GCA_026014605.1 Candidatus Bathyarchaeota archaeon | reverse complement strand
GGAAGGTTAAGCGACAAAGTAGGACGAAGACCAGTTATCCTGTTGTCAATTTTCTCTTCTGCAGTTAGCTTTATCATCTTCGCGTTAGCAGACTCGTTTGTTTTTCTTTTGTTATCCAGAATCGCCGCCGGAATGGCAACAGAAGCAGGAGTCGCCCAAGCATACATCGCAGACATAACAGAAGAACACGAACGCACAAGCGGAATGGGAAAAGTCGGCGCAGCAAACGGTGCAGGATTCATTATCGGACCCGCATTAGGCGGATTGTTAAGCATATACGGTTTCTCGGCAACAGGTTACGCCGCAGCAGCATTAACCGCAGTAAACTTTGTTTTCGCTTTCTTTTTCTTGCCTGAATCAAACTCCAGAAAACATGTAAACACAGAAACCGTTGAAAAACAAGGCGGATACTGGCGCAGACTGCTCTCAACAGTTACTAACCCAGCGCTTAGAATAGTATTTATGATAACTTTCATAGTAATTTTCGCGTTCAGCGCAATACCCGTATTAGCTCCACTGTTGGGACAATCATATTTTGGGTTTACCGAACTTGAAATGTCCTACGTTTTCATGTACATCGGATTCATCCAAATTATACTCCAAGGTTTTCTGATTGGACGCTTCACAAAACGGTGGGGCGAAGGAAACCTCATAACAATAGGAACACTGTCCATGGCTGTGGGAGTGTTCTGTTTACCGCTGTTTCAAAACTTGGTCTCGTTTTTCATCACATTGACCATGATGTCTTCAGGAATCGGCACATTAAACACGGTTCTGCCAAGCTTTATCTCAAAACGTGCCCCCGCCGACGAACAAGGCGGCATACTAGGAGTAGCACAATCAGTCGGAAGCATCGCACGAATACCAGGACCACTAGTTGCAGGTGTTATCGCACAGTTTGCTGGATTAAACATAGCATTTGCAGTGAGCGCTTTGATTGTGTTTGTAGGGTTTGTTCTTGGGCTCAAAGTATTTAGTGAAGAAAAACACGGTGAACCAACAAACTAGAGCCGTTTTGGCGCATTCATCATAATACTTTTGATCAAGATTTTTTTCAATAACCCTTTTCTAAAAACATGCATATTATTAAACCAAGAATGTAAGCCATAAAAAATGTCAGAATAACCCAAAAAGAACAACATAACAAGTTGTGTGGTTCAAATAAATCTCAAATCAATTCTGCAAAGCGCTCTAATTCTATCAGTTATACTAGCTGCATTCACGTCAACTCTCTTTTCGGGTTATGAACAACCCAATCAAACAACCTTGGAAACACGGTTTTTGCAAAGTTCATATACACCAGAAAACCAGTCCGCAGAAAATTTCACAATTATTGTTCTCCCCGACACACAAGGTTACTCTAAACTTTACCCTTGGATTTTTGACAATCAGACACAATGGATTGTAGATAACGTGGAGGCACTAAACATTGTTTTTGTCACGCATCTTGGCGATCTTGTGGATCAAACAGTGAATATAACGCAATGGGAAAATGCTAACCGAAGCATGAGCAAACTGGATAACAGTATACCTTGGGCAGTTTTACCGGGCAATCACGATATGTTTGATGGAAACCTTACAAATTTTAACACATATTTTGGATACGAAAGGTTTAACGAAAAAGCTTGGTATGGTGGAGCATACAATGTTGGCGATAACTCGAATAGTTACCAGCTTTTTTCTGCGGGTGGAACTGACTACCTGATTCTTCAGCTCCAATACGACCCAAATGATGACATACTCTACTGGGCAAATGAAATAATCGACACATACCCAAACAGGAAGGTTGTAGTTGCAACACATGACTATTTAATGGGTTTTACCAGAGCGGGTCAGAGGTCAGATATTGGCGAACGTATATGGCACAGCTTGGTGAAGCCGCATGCAGACCAAGTTTTTCT
>JAOZIC010000179.1:1498-6072 GCA_026014605.1 Candidatus Bathyarchaeota archaeon | reverse complement strand
CCCGGAAACGCCGTGGCTAAGCTTGTTGTTGGCTGGTTTGCTAAACGTGGTTTTGCCGCTGAGGCTTATGGCGAAGCTGTTGCGGGTGTTTTGGATAATCTTCCGAAGAGTTTGGTTTCGTTTGTTGACGAAAAACAGGCCGTAGTTGTTGTCAGCTACATGCCTGCGGGGTCACGTTGCAGAGATAACTGTTTACCGCCAAAAGGAGTGTGTGCATCTACAGGTAGACCCAAGTTGGCGCCGATGAACAGGCTGCTGGAGTTTAGCGTCTATAACCTGTTTGATTGCGCGGTGGTTTTGGATTCTAAGCAGTTGACTGGCGGGCTTGGTGCAATACAAGGAACAGAGCTTGTTTCATTTTTGAATCAGTTAGATAAAATGGGTAAACCTTGCACATTAGCCGTAGGAACCGCCTGCGACTGCCACGGCGTAATTAATTTATTGAAAATTTCAGGTTAACCACAACTTTTTCTATCCTTTTTTTCTAAAAAATGAAATATATCAAAACAAGCATTCTAGAAACGAAGTAGTAGATTTGCCGGTAACGCCTCTTCATTATCCCATTGCATATTTCATCTACAAGCTTGACAAACGACTCAGTTTGCCAGGGCTGATTGTGGGCTGCATGTTTCCTGACCTTGAAAATCCGTTCATTATGTTGTTTTGGGGAACTGATGTCCCGAACCGACTGGTGCTTCATAGCATCTTTGGGGCTGCTACAATTGGAACGTTTCTTGCAGTAGTCGTTACTGTCAAAATTTATCCGTATTTAGTAAGCAGTCTGTTTCATGTTAACAAAGAACAAGTGAAAACCAAATGCAAACTTTCTTTGGGGCTGGTCGTTTCAGTTCTTGTTGGTATTCTTTCTCATGTTCTGTTAGATTTCACAAACCACCCATATAACCCACTTTTTTGGCCTTTCAGTACCCAGACGTTCACCGAAAGCCCAATCTATTTTGCTCTTGGAGACCCTCTTGGGTCACTTTCTGTCCATATTATCATGGGAACCCTTCTTGCTGTGTTGATTATCGTTAACCGCAAAAACTTGTTTGAAAAATTACTTGTAGGTTAGAATGTTTGACACCTGACGATTGAAAGTTAAAATATCTGCTAACAAAACAGTATTGTGGGGGACTTGGTTACAAAATGAGTGTTGAGCTTCCAGAAGCAAAAATTTTGGCAGAACAAATGAATCAACAGGTCTTGGGAAAACAGGTAAAAACGTGCCAAACACAAGAAAGCAAAGGACTACAAAGAATTGGCATGTTAGAACCAGACTTGACAGTTTTTGACAAGCTGGTGGGCACAAAAATTGAACAGATTACCGCCAGAGGCAACGTTATTGTTGTAAAGTTTGACAACAGCATGGACTTGGTTATTGGTCTTGAATACGGCGGCGAACTGTTTTACCACGAAAACACAGATGATGATTCACGTTTTCACGTAAAACTAGGTTTCACAGACAACACGGCATTAACGGTTAGACTCATCAGCATGGGCGTAATTCAACTGCTAAGCGACGACAACTTAGACAGCTCGTACGTGTACAAGAGGGACTTTGATTACTCGAAACTGTCAGCGCCAGACACAGAGTTTACCCTTCAAAATTTTTCTGCAAGACTTTCAGAAAAAAACAAGATGCTAAAAGCAGTTCTTGTTGGAAAAGACGCCATAGTTGTGGGCATTAGTAACAGCACATTTCAGGATATTTTGTATCGGGCTAAGTTGCATCCAACACGAAAATCTGCGGAGTTATCTCCTGAAGAAACAAAAAGGCTCTACGACGCAATCAAATACGTAATCAACGAGCGAATAAGGCTCAACGGAAAAGAAGACTTTCAAGACATGTACCAAAAACACGGCAGTTACATGCCTGCTATGGGACCGCACATGAAAGACCAGAACTGCCCAGAATGCGGAACACCCATACAAAAACTAAGCCACGGCGGGGGACACGTGTACCTTTGTCTATCATGCCAAAAATGACGTGATTAACCCATCTTTTTCTACTTGGGCTTAGGTTTTGTATACCACAGTGTTTTTTCGCTCAAGAAACCATCTTTGCCTTTTTGTTTGATTTTCCTAAGATTTTTTACGTGCGCGTCTCCGTGAACTGGAACCAAAAACTCCAGTTTCTTGCAGCCTTCAAACTCGTCGCATAACCAACAGCCTTCCAGTTCCTTTTTTTGGGCACAGTTTCTGATTTTGCAAAACGGAGAACCGCCCCCGTCTCTGCAACCTTTTCTGCAACGAAACTTCACCATTGCACCAAGAACCTTGTAACATTCATCATAGTCTGCGAAATCTTTTCCAAACCCAAAAGTAGAAATAAATTCAGCAAATTTTTCGTATCTTGCAGCCCTGAGCTCTTTTCTTAAATCTCGTGCAAGGTCAGGAATTCTTCCATTAAAACCGTGACAATCTTGACAATACAGCCCACAATATGCAATCAGGGTTTCGTCTTTTGTTTTAGTTTCACTCACAAAAGGTTCCTCCTTTGGCTCTGCAAGTATTCTGTATGAAGTGTGTAAAACTTTTAGGGTCTACAGTTTAATTACCGAAAAACTGTTTGCAACTAAATGTTTTGAACAAGTGTTCAAGTTTGAAAAATCGGATTTTTTGAAATTGAATGTTTGCCGTTATTTTGGCTCTTTTATTGAAAAATCTTATAAGCGTCTTCCCTCTAATGGCGAAAGGTTGCCGTATACCGTATTACTGCATCAGAGAAAAATTGGAGATGAAAAAGAAATTGAATCTAAGAAGACCAAACGCAGATGAATCAACCGCGACATTCAACCGATCCAAGAACGTAGCGCCAATGTCTGGCATATGTTCAAGATGTGTAGACGGCTGCAAAGGCGGTTGCGAAATTTGGTTATCATCTTTTAGAGGACGAGAAGTACTCTACCCCGGACCCTTCGGAGAAGTAACAGCGGGAGCAGACAAAAACTACCCCGTGGACTACTCCCACCTAAACATCCAAGGCTACGCCCGAGGAGCCAAAGGACTCCCAGAAGGCGTTACACCAGACCCAGACACTGCACTGTTTCCTAACGTTGACACAGAAACAGAATATGGCTGGGACAAAAAAGTCAAACTGCGAGTACCCATATTCACAGGTGCACTGGGCTCAACAGAGATAGCAAGAGCAAATTGGGAACACTTTGCCATTGGAGCCGCAATCTCTGGAATTACATTGGTTTGTGGTGAAAACGTTTGTGGAATCGACCCTGGACTGGTTTTGGACAGCAACGGAAAAATTACTAAATCTCCTGAAATGGACCGAAGAATCGAAATCTACAACAAATATCATGAAGGCTATGGCGAACTCCTAGTCCAAATGAACGTAGAAGACACCCGATTCGGAGTAGCAGAATATGTTTCATCTAAACATAACCTTGACACAATCGAACTCAAATGGGGACAAGGCGCTAAATGTATCGGTGGAGAAATCAAAGTAAAAACACTCAAACGAGCAATCGAACTCAAAAAACGAGGCTACGTAGTCTCACCTGACCCAACACTCAAAGAAAACCAAGCCGCATTCAACGAAGGCGCAATCAAAGAATTTGAACGCCACTCACGGCTAGGTTTTGTAACCAAAGAAGGGTTCCTAGAAGAAGTAGACCGCCTCCGAGGATTAGGATTCAAACGAGTAACCCTAAAAACAGGTGCATACTCAGCACTCGAACTGGCAATGGCACTACGTTATGGTGCAGAAGCAAAACTTGACCTTCTTACCATCGACGGAGCTCCTGGCGGAACAGGAATGAGTCCATGGCCAATGATGAACGAGTGGGGAATTCCAACATTCTACCTGCAGTCACTTACATACCAATACTGCGAAAAACTCAAACAAAAAGGCATGAGACTCCCAGACATCGCAATGGCTGGCGGTTTCTCATCAGAAGACGGCGTGTTCAAAGCGCTTGCAATGGGCAGCCCATATGTTAAAGCAGTATGTATGGGGCGCGGCTTGATGATACCTGGAATGGTAGGAAAGAACATCGCAGCTTGGTTAGACGCAGACAACTTGCCGAAATCTGTTTCAAAATATGGTGAAGACGTAAAAGAAATCTTTGTTGCCTACGCAGAACTTGAAGAAAAGTTTGGCTCAGAAATGAAAAACATACCCCTAGGCGCAGTCGGAATCTACACCTATGCTCAAAAATTCAAAGTAGGACTCCAACAGTTAATGGCTGGCAGCAGAAACTTCAGGCTTTCAACAATCTCACGCAAAGACCTAATGGCACTAACCGAAGAAGCATCAAAAATCTCTGGAATCCCATACGTAATGGACGCCTACAGCGAAGAAGCAAACGAAGTCCTAGAAGGCTGAGAGGCCTTAACCTCTCACTTTTCCTTTTTTCTATTTCTTGTTTTTTAACAAGTTTTGTGTCTTATTTCACGGGAACAAGCTTTATCTCAAAAAGTTGTGACCAAAGTTTTCCCGTCACAAAAAGGCGGTCGTTAACTGCGTCATACGCTATGCCATTGAGTACATCGCCAGTATCTTGATATATGCCCTCCAAATTTATCCAGCCCTCAACTGCTCCTGTCTGAGGGTTTATTAC
>JAOZIC010000179.1:0-1398 GCA_026014605.1 Candidatus Bathyarchaeota archaeon | reverse complement strand
GTAAACAAAACCTTTGTGTGATGTCCATGTCAACTGGAATATCTTGTCTCCAAAAATTGTGATACCTTCACCAAAATAGTTTGAAGGCAACGAATAAAGCTGTGTGACATTTCCGCTTTCCAAATCTACTCGGCGCAGTGTGGATTCGCCGTTGCGTCCGGTTCCTTCGTACAAGTTGCCGCTGTCAAAGACCAGACCTTGTGTGAAAGCTGTTTCGTCATGAGGATACACGTTAACGATGTTGTAGGTGTAGTTTCTTTGCTCTGCAGCCTCGGGTGTGTTGTTTGATAAAACTAGTGTAACTGCTGCAAGAACAATTAACGTGAACCCCAACGCTGCAAGGTATTGTTTTTTCATGGATATTCTCAACACAATGTTATTGTCTATGTTTATTTGTTCTACCCAACAAAACCGTTTCAGCGTAACTGTTTAGATGATAAGGTTCTTTTGTTCAAGAAAGCTTCTGACCTTTTGGTATGCTTTGGTTCGTTGTTGTGCGGTGAAATCTGGTGTTTCAAACACTGGGTATGAGCCTTCGTTGTCGTCTATTGGCCAATCTAATAGTTCTTGTGTGTCGTAGTTGAGCCAGCGTCCGTTTTCGTTAACCCAGTCCCAAAACTTTGTTCCAAAAAGAGGCGTTGCCATGCTCAGGTGAACGCCGTCGATGTGTGTTCTTTGTACAAAGTCGATTATTTTTATTGCAGATTCTGTGGTGTCTTTGGCGTTTCCAATCATCAAGAACACGTTGGCTTGGATTCCAAGTTCTCTGCTCATTTTGATGGCTTGTTCGATTTGTTCCAATGTTACGCCCTTTTTTATGAACGAAATCACTTCCGGGTCTACTGATTCAACACCGAAGTTGATTGCCGTGCACCCCGCCTTCTTTAGTTTGGTGAGCAACGGTTTTGTCATGTGGTCTACCCGCATTCCGTTCCAGAAATAGATGGAAAGCTTCCACTTTTTTTCGATTATTCCGTCAAGAATCTGCTCTGCTCGGGTTAAGTCAACTGTAAAGTTGTCGTCAAGAACACTCAGAGTAGAAATTTTGTAGTCCTTAATCAACTGCTCAATTTCTTCAAGAACATAATCAGCACTGTGACCCCGCCATCTACGCCCAAAAACAGGTCGACTACAAAAGATGCATTGCTGAGGACAACCCCGAGACGTAAAAATTGTTCCAGCGTTCTCGCCATACAAATGCATTTTTAGTTCTTCACGTGCAGGATGCGCAACTAGGTCAAGTGGATTCGCTGGCGTTGTTTGTGGGTTGGTTTTGATTTTGTCCTCTTGTCTGTAGATTAATCCTTCAACAGAATCTAGGCTGTTGTTGCTTTGAAACTGTTTAACAAATTCGAGAAAAGAAAACTCTGCTTCGCCTACAAACGTTGCGTCAACTTC
>JAOZIC010000014.1 GCA_026014605.1 Candidatus Bathyarchaeota archaeon | reverse complement strand
TACCTCTATTAGTCTTCAAATATGCCTAGTGACGTGTTAGTTTTTTCTGGTATGAAAAATCTGATTTGTAAAATAAAAGTAAAACTTATACGGCAAGCTGAGTGAGGCAAGGCTGGAGTTGTATCCTTGGCAATAGAAAACGGAAACGTCGTAAAAATTCATTATGACGCAAAAATAGGTGACAGAATAATCGACACATCCCAAAACAAAGAACCTCTTGAATTCAAGGTTGGAGAAGGACAAGTTATCAAAGGATTAGACGAAGCCCTAGTCGGACTCAACCAAGGCGAAAAAAAGACAATCACTGTTCCTCCAGAAAAGGCGTACGGCGAACGGCAAGAAGGACTGGTCAAAAAGATGGCAAGAAACAAAGAAGTTGAACCACCAAAAGGCATCGAAAAAGGAAACATTGTACGATACCAAACTGAAGATGGCATAATCAGGTTCGCAACAGTAACACAAGTAGAAGAAGACACCGTCACACTCGACCTGAACCATCCGCTTGCAGGCGAAACTATGACGTTTGACATAGAAATAGTGGAAGTCAAAGAACAGTAAACAAGCTGCCAAAATGCAGCGTAACATCCACATTCATTTTCTTTGTTTTCTAAGTTGTTTCTTGTGTTGTTTCTGAGTTTTCTTCGAACGCTTTTGTAAACTGGTTGAAGAGGTTTTCAAAAAAGTCTCTTGTGAGTTGCGGGTCTTTTCCGATACCAAGGCATTTGTTTGTGTAAGAAAACACGTATCTGTTGTTTCCCAAGTTTTTTAGTTGAAACGGGTAGAATCTGCAGATTAAAGGCCTAATGCTGTAGATTGTGCATCGGCTTTCTTTCAGAAAGAAGCATTTTCCGTCAACGGGCTTTCGCATCCGGTAGATGTAAGGTTCAGAGCCAGAAACTTTTGTGGCAAATTTTTCGATGCCAAGTCCAGTTGCGTTTGATATCCGTTGCGCCTCCATTTGCAGTAGAAGAATTTGGCGCACTCTGTCTTCGGTGTCTCCACAACATCTAGCGCAGAGACTACAGTTGAAACTTACATGTTTTGGGTACTCAAATAGGTCGGTCAAATGTAATGCCTCTTCGACTAGGACTTTTGGTTTGCAACTGGTCTCAGATTCTGCTTTTTCACGTCAAGACAATTAAAACCAACATAAGAAAAAACTGCAGTTGGCTATTTGCTGTTTAGTAGGTTTGTTGCTTTGACTCTTAGTTCGTCGATTGCTAAGTCGTTAGCGTCTATTCCCATCGCCAAGCCGAGCAGTTGCGGGTAGTGGAGTACTGGTATTCCAAACTTTTCGCTGAGCAGTTTTTCTATTCTGGGTTGGTTGATGTCAAACATCATGTGACAGAACGGACAAACAGTAATCAACGCCTGCGCATTCACCGCCTTAACGTTACGAAGCTTATCACCAGCCAAACGAAGCGGAATCTGGTCGTTCACACCAACTATAGGCGCACCGCAACAGTCGGTTTCGTACATGTAATCCAAACATTCTGCACCAGTAGCCTCGATAAGTTTCTTTAACAGCACAGGGTTTTCGGGGTCGTCAAAGCCGATATATTTTGTTGGACGCAAAACGTGGCATCCGTTGTGTTCGGCAACTTTTAGGTTGCTCAAAGGTTTAACAACAGTTTCTTTGATTTTGTCAAAACCAACATCCTCAACTAATGCCTGAATAAGGTGGCGCACACGGATTTTTCCGCCAGTGAACTCTAAACCAACCTCTTTCAGAATACCGTTGATTTTTTCTTTGAGTTTTTTGTCTTCCTGCAAAGTTTTGTTAACTTTACGCAAAGTTCCAGCACAGCCCGGACAAAGAGTAAGAATGTCCAACCCTTTTTGTTCAGCCAAACACAGGTTACGCGCAGCCAAAACCAGCATTGCATCGTGGTCTACACTGTCTATGGGCAACCCACAGCAGTTAAAGTCAGGCATTTCAACCAATTCAACGCCAAGTTTCTTTAGTACTCTTCGTGCTGAAACTTCGTAACTGGGAATCCTGTAAGGAATAACACAGCCCAAGAACAGTAAATACTTCAAATCGGTCATACTATTTTTGCTCCTTCTGTTTTTGTACACCCAAAACATCTAACAACTTCGAAACAGCAGCAACATCCGACTTGGGCAAATCAGGTAAACCCCGCTCCGCACGGCGTTTAAGACGAAGCTCAGGAATCCTGTAAGCGTAACCAGTTTGTGCAATGTTGTCAGTTAACTCCCTGAAAACGTTAGGCATAACACCTTCTTTTACCGCCAAATTACGAAGAGCCCTCAAAACCGCAGCCATGTCAACACCCTGCGGACAATGGTCCACACACGTAAAACAGGCAGCACACAACCAGATTGCATCACTGCTTAAAACGCGGTCTTTCATACCAAGTTGGGTCATACGCAACAAGCGACGAGGATGGTACACATCGCTAAAACGTGCTATTGGACAGTCTGCAGTGCAGCTTCCACACTGGAAACATAGCCTTAACTTTTCCATGCCCGGAATTGTGCTGATTTCACGCTTAAACTCAAGATCAATGTCACCCATTTTGATCTCGCGCACGGTTTTTGTTTCGTTATTGTTTTTGTTATCTGCCATTGAATTAACCTTCGTTTAACCGTACAGGAAAACCGTACATGTTTACACTAAGAGAATAAAACAGAGGAAATGCGTCTTTAATAAACGATACTAATCAAAATAAAAAACTAGAAACAATAAAAAAATACTGGATAAGCGGCTACTTGCCGCCTTTCTTCTTTTGGATGTAGTCGTGAATACCAGCAGCAGCCGTCTTACCAGCACCCATGGCACTGATTACTGTAGCTGCGCCGCTGACTACGTCTCCACCAGCATAAACGCCTTCTTTAGTAGCTGCACCAGTTTCCTCGTTGACGATGATTGTGCCCCACTTGGTAGTTTCCAGACCTTCAGTTGTGCGTTGAATCAAAGGATTCGGAGTTTGTCCAATAGCGATAATTGCTGTGTCTACGTCCATCATGAACTCAGAGCCTTCAACTGCAACAGGTCTGCGGCGACCAGAAGCGTCGGGTTCACCTAGCTCCATTTTGATGCACTCCATGCCGCTGACCCAACCGCTTTCGTCACCAACGAACTTGGTTGGATTAGTCAACAGGGTAAAGATGATGCCTTCTTCTTCTGCGTTTTCTGCTTCTTCTTCCCTTGCGGGCAGTTCGTCTCGTGAGCGTCGGTAAACGATGTAGACTTTCTCTGCGCCCAGCCTTAAACTGCAACGGGCAGAGTCCATGGCAACGTTTCCACCGCCGATAACTGCAACGTTTTTGCCGATTCGGATAGGTGTATCATATTCTGGGAACATGTAGCCTTTCATCAGGTTAACTCTGATCAAGAACTCGTTAGCAGAGTAAACTCCGCCCAAGTTTTCGCCCGGAATATTCATGAAACGTGGCAGACCTGCACCGCTACCAACAAAGATAGCGTCAAAGCCGTCAGCAAACAGTTCATCGATGGTAAAGATTCGTCCAATTGTGTAGTTGGTTTTTACTTCAACTCCAAGCTTTTTGATGTAGCTTACCTCTGCTTGCACGATTTCTTTGGGCAAACGGAACTGTGGAATACCATACATCAAAACGCCTCCAGCAGAGTGAAGGGACTCAAACATTACAACTTCGTGTCCGAGCTTTACCAAATCAGCAGCAACGGTTAGACCTGCAGGACCAGAACCAACAATTGCTACTTTGCCAGTTGCACCAGCTTTCTGTTTTTCAGGAATAGTAACACCTTGGTTACGTTCATAGTCAGACACAAACCTTTCAAGCCTACCGATAGAAATGGGGTCACCCATTTTACCAATTACACAGAATTTCTGGCACTGGTTTTCTTGAGGGCAAACACGTCCACAAACGGCGGGCAAGCTGTTCTTTTCCTTGATTTTTTCGCTGGCACCTATGTAGTTGCCTTCTTTGATCAGTTTGATGAACTGAGGAATAGGAACATCCACAGGACATCCCTGAACACATCTAGGGTTAGGACACTGCAGACAACGTTCTGCTTCTGCACGGGCCTGTTCTTCAGTATAACCTAATGCTACTTCGTAGAAGTTGTGAATCCGATCCAAAACACCCTGTTTTGCCATCGGAGTTTCATGCTTTCTTTGTTCTTTATCCACGTTTTACGCCTCCGCCCAATTTGTCGTGAATCATAGACGCCATCCTTTCCTCTGGCAGGTAAACACGCTGCCTTAGGACAAGTTCATCAAAATCTACGTCAAGACCATTAAATTCGGGACCGTCCATACAGGCGAATTTGGTTTCGCCACCAACAGTTACACGGCAGGCACCGCACATGCCAGTTCCGTCAACCATCAAAGACGCCAAAGTAACCATTGTATTCAATCCGTAAGGTTTGGTCATTTCAACTACTTTCTTTAGTGCAGAAACTGGTCCCATAACAACTGCGTGGTCAAACTTTTGAGCCTTCAAAACATCCGCCAAAAAGTCAAGACCCTCATTGCCCTTAGAGCCATCGTCTGTTGCAACGTGGAATTCGTCAGCGACAGATTTTAGTTCATTTTCGTAAACCATGTCGTTTTGTGTTCTGCCCGCAGCAACAACAACAAGCTTGTTATTGTTCTTTTTCAGGGCCTGAGCCACATAATACAACGGGGCACACCAGACTCCACCGCCAACAAGCAAAACTTTACCAAAGTTGCCAACCTCTGCAGGGTTTCCAAGTGGACCAGAAACGTCCATTATGGAGTCGCCTGCGTTTAGTTTTGCCAACTTTTTGGTTGTTCGTCCAACTGCGTGAAAAGCGGTAGAAACAGTTCCTTTGTTTAGGTCAACGCCCGCGATTGTAAGGGGAACACGTTCGCCTTTATCGTCAAGGCGCAGTATAAGGAATTGTCCAGGGTTTGATTTGTTTGCGATGTCTGCGGAAGCAAGCTCAATCAGGTAGATGTTGGGTGCAAGTTCGGTTTTTGTTACTATCTTATACATCCATAATCACGTCCAAGTTACTGGGTTTTGTCCTCCGTTTCTGGAATTGAAGAAATCTTTTTCTTGAACTCTTCAAGCTTTGCAGCGAATTCTCCCGGATATTTAGGACTGACACGGAAGGATTCGAAACGGTCGTCCAAGTTGTATTGTTTCAAAACAACTTTTAATGCAGAGAAGTTTCGTTCACCCAGATAGGTTCCTTCTTCTAGTTTACAGAGTTCTTCTGGACAAATAACTGCCATAACACCGTCAAAGCCCACGCTCAGTGCTTCAAGCACCAATACGGGGTCAAAGCCTTTGGCACATGGAAGTTCGATGATTGTTACGTCATCGGTTATGCAGCCTTTTTGCACGTCGTCAAGTGCCGAGAATTCGGACCATTGGCAAACAAACAGCAAAACTGCGGTTTTTCCTTGGGCTTTAGCTTTGGCTGCTTTGCCGCTGCAGTTTTTGATTATCTCTGAAACTGGCTCAAACTCGTAGCCTCGTAGCTCGATTGCTTGGTGCGGACAAACCAGTGCACATGCTCCACATCCCATACAGTCTTCTGTTTTGATTTCTGGGGTGCTGACGTCTTTCCATACGATTGCGTCATATGGACAGATGAACACACATTTGCCACAGCCAACACATTTTTCGGTGTCGTAAACCGCTTTCAGTGAGTTCTTTTTAATAATCAGGTTGTTTGGGTCGTATCCGAGCACGTCTACGGTCTCTTTTAGTAACTCAAACCTGTTTATGCCGATTTTACTTCCCTTCTTGAATCGGCAAAAGTCTTCTTCACACTGAAGAACCAGTATTTTCTCTACGCCAGAAGCCAAGTTGTTAAGGTAGAATTCAGGGGGAATTCGTCCAACACAAGGCAAACGTAAAGATACATAGTTTTCTACGTTTTCGTCTTTTAGTGTGTCTTCTATATTGAAAGTGACAGGGTTGCTGCCTCTACAGGACAAGACAAGAGTCTTTGAGTCTTTCTCGGCAAGTTCAGCTTGGACTTTTTTGGTCAGCGAATCTACATCATAGTAGACTAGGTCGATTGCTGACATTGGGCATGCGCTTACACATAAGCCACATACCCGGCACTGTTCGATGTCCAAAATGATTTTGTTCTGTTCCTCGTCCTTTGAGATGGCTTCGAAGGGACAAACAGCAACACATATTCCGCAGCGGCTACAATAGTCGTCTGCGATTTCTATTCCAGCGGTTCGACATGTTTCACCAGTCATCTTGCTCTCCACTCAGAAGTCAATTTTTTCCTGAAGTATTGAGAATACTCCACTTCTTGACATTAAACTTAAAGTTTTCTCTT
>JAOZIC010000011.1 GCA_026014605.1 Candidatus Bathyarchaeota archaeon | reverse complement strand
AAACAGTTTGAAGAACCCACCAAATGAACACCATGCCCATAATTGTCCATTATTATGTTGCCGCTGATGTTAGCACCACTGGAGAATTCAACGTAAACCCCAGCTTTTTCGTAGTATTTGGCTCCACTGCTGTTTCTAATCGTGAAACCTGAAACAGTAACATTGTCGGCTTTCACTTGAACCACATCAGTTACCGAGCTGTTGCTACCATCAATAACCGTTGAGGCAGAATCCTCGCCGACAAGAGATATCGAAGTTTCAATAACCAACGCTTCGTAGTATGTTCCAGCCTTAACAAACACGGTGTCACCATCCGAGGCGTTGTTTATTGCTTCTTGAATAGTAGAATAATCGTCGGGAACCACAATTGTGTTTGATTCAGCGTTAACAAAATTTAGTGTTGGAACTAAAACAAGGACTAAGCATAAAACCAAACTAGAGACTAGGACAGTTCTGCGTAATGCCATATTCTATGACCAACTAAAACTGTGTATATTATATGGAAAAGGATTCTTGTCAAACAAGTTTGACTAACCCACATTTTTGGAACGTTTACGTTTCATTAACAAATATACCGTGCATATAACGACAACAACCAAACCCACCGAGAGCACCAAACCTAACTCAAACGGCAAACCAGTGCCAAAGAAACTGTTGTCACCAATTGGTTTTGCAACTGGCTCCATAAGTGGATAAAAGTCTGTGTCATCATCCGAAACAGCATAGGGAATGTCGCCGATTCCGTCGCTGTTTTGGTCGGTTCCGTTGTAGTTGCTCCAATAGTTGCCAACCTCGCCGTCATCCCAAACGTTCAGATGCTGAATTGTATGCGGGTCTGTACATTCGCAGTCGTAGACCTGCCGCGTGTTGTTAACAAAAGTGTTCTGATACACCACATTATACAAAACTGGGTGCGTGTCAGGTAAGGGTCCTAGAAAGATGCCTTCTCCGTTGTCTTTGATGTAGTTGCTGATTACCTTGTTTGGTGACTCTGCAAGAAAAACGCCCACGTTACCGCCGATAATCGTGTTCCCAATTACGGTGTTTTCTGTGTTCCAGATGTAAACCCCGATGTTAAAATCCAGAATTTTCAGGTTCGTTACTGTAACGTTTCCCCGTGTTTTGTTGGATAACTCGACCCCAAAATCCCAAGAACCAAGCGGCAGCAAACGGGGAACCGACTTCAACGTGTGTCCTTTTCCGTCAATTATTATGTCACTTTTTTCCACAATAATGCCGTAGCAGCCTTCGATGTCGCCGCTGAAAATGTAGGTGTCTCCGCTTCGGTGTATCTTGTTTGTACCTTCGATGCTGCCGTCTTCGCGTATGAAAATCAGTCCAGTTGTTTGACTGCAAAAAGCGGGCACAAAAAACTGGCAGAATAGCGGCAAAACAATCAAAATAACTAAAACAGCTTTCTTCATTGTTCTCAACCCAATTTATTCCAGCCAGTTTCTTGACTTCACTATGGTTTTTCCTGCCGCATTAAGCCTTAGCGCATCCTCGTACGGGCACATTTCTACACAACGCAAACACAGTATACAGTTGGAGGTTGTAACATCTCCGCCTTTTTTGTCGTAAACTTCGGTAACCTGCGTTGGACACACACGTTTACAGATACCGCATTTGGTGCACTTTTCTTCCAGCTTATCCAATCGCAACACAGAAAACCGTTTGAAGGGCTCAAAACGGTTAAACAACGCAATCAACGCACCCAACGGACAGATTCTGCACCATGCACGCCGATAAAAGAACGAAACAACAGTAACTACTCCTAAAACCAGCACATTTAACGACGTTACATAGTAGCCTAACTCGTAGAAGGTTCCAGTTGTGACTTGGCTTATCCATTCTGGTTGTATCAAACCAACCGAGGACTCCAACAGTATGCACAGGGGTTTCATTGGGCAGACTTGACAAAACGGCGCAGAAAAGTACTGGTAAACAAAGCCGCCCTGCTCAGTTCCAGGAACTATCTGTGTACCCGCCAATGCTTCTGAGGCAAACATGACGCTTAATATGATTAACAGCGCCAAAATCACGTACCCAAGTTGATGAAACTTTTTGTTAAACGACTCCGAAAAGTCGCGGTGCGGAATCTTCAAACGTTTTCTAAGATACGACAACCCGTCCATATACAACCCGAACGGGCATACCCATCCGCAGAACGCTTTTCCCAAAAGCAGCGACAACAAAATAACTGAACCAAAAACAACACCCAACCGAACAACTCCAGAAGCATTGTAGTCTACACCCCACCCATGAGAGGAATCCCAGAACGGGTAGATGTAGGTTTGAATCTCCCACAACGCGCAGGTTACTGTTTTGCCACATGGATAATAGCAACCAAAAAAGGGCACAGGAAAACCATCAGGCATCGAAACTCCGCCAACATCCGTGAGAACCAGAAACTCGTGTACTGGAAGCTGGTTTGCGGGTCGTGGTAGTATTTCGTGGTCAACAAACATGCCAGCAAAAATCAAAAACAAAAGCCCAATCTGAATAAACACCCTAAACGAACTGATTTTTCTGGTCTTTTTCTTTCGCCCAGTTATTGCAGCCGCTGCACCCACACCCACCATTGCAACTGCCGCGATTATCAAAGTAGGTTTAACATTAAACGGCGGCGAAACAGCGGTTTCGGGGTCCACATACTCGTTATACGGGTCGATTACGGTTACTCCTAATCGGTCGTTGATGTGTCCAAGTATCGGAAAAATGTTCCAGTACCCAGGCTCGGAAAGTGTTTGGGTACAGGTGAATTCTCCTGTTTCGGGGTCTGCTTCGATAAACTGGTCAATCCACGTGTAATCTGGTTTAATGAAAGTAACACGCAAAGTCATGTTCAATGTTTCGTCGCCGCCAAGGCAGATTGTTCCGGTTACGGTGACGTTTTCGTTTATCAAAATCTCAGTTGCAGAAACCGTTGCGGTAATGTGCGGTCCATAACAACTGTTTACGGGTTGGCAAACAAAAACTATGGGAACCAGCAAACAGGCTATAAATATTAACAGAAAGGCTGCGTTTTGTTTTTGTCCCCTTTTGTTTTGCCGCAGAGTATATCCCAACATCCTCAATGTTGGTTATGTAACAAAAGCGTTTTTGTCAAGAAACTTTGACCATGCACAAAGTTTTGGCAGTCAACAGACTAAGTTAGTTACGTTAATGCGACCAGATGAAAAAGAAATAAACAAAAAACTGGAACTTACAGTTTTTCTATGATGATTTTTGTTCCGCTTTTTACCTGTTCGAACAGTTCCAAATTTTTGGTAATTTTGCCGATAAGGTTTACTGGACTGTATGGCTGCGTGTCGCCCCAGAAAATACAAAATGCTGCCCCCATAGGCCAATACGCCAATGCGCCTTTTTCTACGGTTGGAGACGATTTTTCGTTACCCATCTTCACTGGAATATCAAAATAGACTTCTTGTTTCCACAGTGCAGACATGCCTTCTATTGGCATGGCTTTTAGTATTGCGTCTGCTGTTCGCGGAGAGCGGATGCGGTTGATTTCGCCTTCTGCTTCGCCTATGCCGTGAATAACAAACTTAATGGGTATACGAGAAACACTCATGACAAACACACCAACGGGTTTAGTCTTTGGTTTGGCACAATTTAGCTTTTATTGAACGCCACTTTGCGGTCAGTTGATAAATGCTACGAAATTTTGCTCAGTTTTAAATAACAAATACATCCAAGTTAACCTTCAAGAGGCTAGCAACATGAAAGCAGAACTAATCGCGCCCTGCGGAATGAACTGTAACGTGTGCAGCAGCTATCTTGCGTTAGAAAACGAAACTAAAACAAAAGGCGTGAAACTGCCTTACTGTGTTGGTTGCCGTCCCAGAAACAAGAACTGTTCTTTTGTTAAGAAACGCTGCGAATTGCTTGGTGAAGGAAAAGTTGAATTCTGTTACGAGTGCACCAAGTTTCCGTGTGACCTATTAAAGCGTCTTGCGAGCGGCTATGAACAGCATTACCACATGAACATGATTGACAACCTTCGCTACATCAAGGAGCATGGTATGGACAAGTTTTTGGAAAAAGAACAGAAAAAGTGGGAGTGCCCTCAGTGTGGTGGAACGATTTGTTGTCACAACGGGATTTGTTACAGTTGCAGTTTAGAGAAGATGAAAACCAAAAAGAAACGTTACCGCTGGGACGACTAGGTTATGTTTTGATTCTGTTTTTTTGCAAAGTTTAGTTTGTGAAATAAAAGTTTGGGTTACTTCTGTTAGAAAAAACGGTTTTCGGGGCTTGGTATGCAAACTGTTTATAGCTCAGAGAAAAACTTATATTCACAGGCAATTTCTAGATTTCCGAAACAAATTAAGGAGTTATGATTGATGTCTTCTGGATTAGCTGGACAACCAGTATTGATTTTACGTGAAGGCGCCTCCCGCTCACGCGGACAAGAAGCCCAACACGCTAACATTATGGCTGCACGAATAGTAGCTGAAGCAGTAAAAAGCGCTCTTGGACCGCGCGGAATGGACAAGATGTTGGTAGACAGTTTCGGCGACGTAACTATAACCAGCGACGGGCGCACAATCTTGGACGAAATGGATATTCAGCACCCCGCCGCAAAAATGATGGTAGAAGTATCCAAAACCCAAGACGACGAAGTAGGTGACGGAACTACCTCTTCAGTAATAATTGCTGGAGAACTTTTGTCAAAAGCAGAAATTCTTATCGAGAAAAATGTTCACCCAACCGTAATTATTGACGGTTACCGAAAAGCAGCCGACAAGGCACTAGAAACCCTAGAAAAAATTGCCATCCAAATCAAGTCAACCGACAAAAAAATGATCAAAAAAGCCGCAATGACCTCAATGGCAAGCAAGCTAGTTTCTGGCAGCAGAGACTACCTAGGCGACATTGCAACTAACGCAGTATTACAAGTTGCAATAAAGACTGCAAACGGCTACAAAGTTGACTTGGACAACATCAAGGTCGAAAAGAAACCAGGCGAATCACTTGTTGACACTAAACTGATTAACGGTATTGTTTTGGACAAAGAAGCAGTTCACTCCGGCATGCCAAAACGTGTAGAAAACGCGAAAATTATTTTGATTGATTCAGCTCTTGAAATCGAAAAAACAGAGTTCGACGCTAAAATTAACATCGAAAGCCCAGACCAAATGGACGCTTTTCTAAAACAAGAAGAAAACATGATCAAAGACATGGTCGACAAAATCGTTGCACAAGGCGCTAACGTTGTTTTATGCCAAAAAGGCATAGACGACTTGGCTCAGCACTTCTTGGCACGAAAAGGCGTTTTAGCTGTTCGACGAGTAAAGAAATCTGACATGGAAGCCTTAGCAAAAGCAACAGGCGGAAAAGTAGCAAGTAACCTAAACGAATTAAGCAAAGCAGACATCGGTTTTGCAAAAGTTGTAGAAGAACGCAAAATCGGCGACGACAAAATGACCTTTATCGAAGGATGCAAAAACCCGTTGGCAGTAACTATTCTCATCCGCGGAGGAACAGAACGAATCGTCGACGAAGCCGACCGCTCACTTCACGATGCTCTCTGTGTAGTAGCAGATATTGTTGAAGAACCTAAACTAGTAGGTGGAGGCGGTGCTCCTGAAATGGAAATGGCAAAAGTACTCAAAGAGTACGCAGAAACCCTTCCGGGACGCGAACAACTTGCAGTTATGCAGTTTGCTGAAGCTCTTGAAGTAATCCCAACAACCCTAGCAGAAAACGCGGGACTTGACCCGATTGACATCATCTCTGAGCTACGTTCAGAACATGAAGCAGGACAAGTTTGGGCTGGTGTTGAAGTTGAAACTGGCAAAGCTGGTGACATGGAAAAAGTCGGCGTAGTAGAACCAATTTCTGTCAAGAAACAAATCATTAAATCCTGTTCTGAAGCCGCATGCTTGATATTGAAGATCGACGATGTTATAGCATCAGGTAAAACCAAAGCTCCTCCAATGCCCCCAGGCGGTATGGGAGGAATGGGTGGAATGGGCGGCATGGGTGGCATGCCTCCAGGTATGATGTAGGAGCGTTTTAAATAACGACAGATAACAAAAAAGTTAACATCGGACCTACTAAACTGACCCGTTTTGAGCGGGCTCGTATAGTGGGCGCTAGGGCACTTCAGATTGCTATGGGTGCTCCGATTCTTATTCAGGTTCCAGTAACGCGTGTTGGTCCTATCGACATTTCGATTTTGGAACTAGAATCCGGAATACTCCCAATGACAATCCGAAGAACTCTACCCAACGGGGCATACCAAGATATACCCCTGAAATGGCTTACACAAGCCTAAGTTTCCGCAAAGGGTTTTTTCCCTTTTTTATCTTTTTT
>JAOZIC010000045.1 GCA_026014605.1 Candidatus Bathyarchaeota archaeon | reverse complement strand
TGTTTTCCACAAAACGGGATTGGGACTCATGAAAACCCATGGAACACGCGTCTCCAACAGGTTGGAACATCCACTCTGGTGGCAGGCTTTGTTCGTAAAGTGCGTGTCCGCCTTCGTGCAGGATAGAAAATATGGATGATGCAAACTTGGTTGGGTAATAATGGGTTGTGATTCTTACGTCGTCATAGTACCCGGTGGTGAATGGGTGCTCGGTTTCGTCGATTCTGCCACCCGCGTTTGGCGAGGTTACGTCGTAGCCGATGTAGTCGGCAAGCATGTTTCCGATTCTCTTTTGGGTTTCAACAGATACTTCTCGTCTAAGAATGGATACGTCAGGCTTTTTTGTTGAAGACTCAATTTTTTGCAAAAGGGAAACTAACCCAACTTGGAGCTCTTTGAAGACTTTGCTGATGGCAACTTGGGTCATTTTAGGTTCAAAAATGTCTATCAACGCGTCGTACGGTGTTTTGGTTTGTTTTACTTCCATCAGGATTTGGGCTGCCTGCTTTTTTAGCTCCAAAAGTTTTTCAAGTTCAGGCTTGAATTTAGAAAAATCTTGTTTGGTTTTCGCCTTTTTCCATGTGTCGATTGTTAACGCTTGCTGTTTTGAAGTGTTAACCACAAGTTCTTCGGGAAGCTTGGTTTGTTCGTCATAGTTTTTCTTTATCAAATACAGGTTTCTTTTTTGAAGTTCACCAAGGTTTTCGTAGTCTGGGTGCTTCATGATTGCATCTAGTAGCCGCCCAATTTCGGGGTCTGTGCTCATCTGGTGTCCAATTCGGCTGAGCATCGCTAGTTGCTGGCTTCGCATATTGATTGCTTTGGGGGGCATCATGGTTTCCATGTCCCAGTGAAGAACTGCAGATGCGGTGCCGAAAACTGCCAAGTTTTTGGTTTTTCCAAGCAACAGTTTATAGTTTGAAGTTAGGTTATGTGTCATTTTGTCAAGCTTCCCTTTGTTGTGTACATCTTTTCGGTGCAATCACCTTTAATATCTCTTCGTTACGTTTACAACAGCAACGGAAGTGACCAAACCTTGAAAAAGTGGAAAACAACAGACTCAAAGCTTAGCTGCCAAACAGAATTTGTTTCCGTTTACAACGACACAGTGGTTTTGCCAACAGGCAAACAAATTGTGTTCACAAAAATTGAACTCAAAGACTTCGTGTCAGTCCTGCCAATAGAAGGCGATAAGGTGGTTATGATCGAAATCTTGCGTTACCCCAGAAACGAGGTAAGTCTGGAAATTCCAAGCGGTCACATCGAAAAAGGAGAAACTCCCGAAGAGGCGGCGGTTCGTGAACTTGCGGAAGAGACAGGGTATACTGCCAAGAATTTTGTGAAAATGTTTAGTTATCATCCGTTATCCAGAAGCACCCAAACCGCGCACCTGTTTGTCGCCAAGGATTTAGCACAGGGAACGCAGATGTTAGAAGAAAACGAGCAAATCAACGTTAAACTTGTAGAGGTTAACAAATTGTCTGCGCTGTTGGCTTCTAATAAGATAGTTCATGCACCCACGTTGCTTGCGTTACAACAGTTTTTGTTGACCAAACAGAGTTAATCACCCTGTTTGGATACGTTATGTTTTTGTTGCTTGGTTTTTCTGAAAAAAGGTAGTTTTCAACATAGCACTGTTATTAGTATACTAATATGCCCTTGGTTTAGGTGATAATTTTTTTCTTGCTAAAAAATTTTAGAAAAAAAACTATTTTTCAACAATGTACCTCTATTAGTCTTCAAATATGATTGTTGAACAGCTTAGCCTAAACCAACCCTTCGAGTGTTAGCCACTTTTTTGTTGAAGCTATCAAGTTTTTGCAGTCGTTTTTTGTGAAGTCGTATTCGTCAGTGTCTAGCTCATAGTTTTGGAGTGCACGTGAAAAGTTCTTCAAAAGTCCCATGTTGTATTCCAGAAGTTCTAGATCATGAAGAGAACCTGTTTTCTTTTTTTCTTTGGCTATAAGGGCTAAAACTTGTCGTGCAAATGATTCCGTGATTTCTGCGTCTTGTTCTTCAAGTGCCATTTTGTTTTCATTGAAAAGGTCCGCAATTGTGCGCTTAAATTTCGTATCAAGAGTGCTCATCTTACATCTCTCCCACAGTTCCCAACGATGTTACATCATGGGTTGCAGTAACGCAACTGGGTTGCCTTCTGGGTCAACGGCTAATACGATGTAGCCTACGCCTGGAACTTCTTGTTTTGGTCGTGTTATGGTTCCGCCTAGGTCTTTGACTTTTTTTGTGTATTTGTCGATGTCTTCAACTGCGATGTAGTTTACTGGTTTTAGTTGTGGCTCATCTTTGTGGAACATTCCACCGTTAACTCCGGGTCTAAGCGCCATGCCCTGCTCGTCTACTGGGACGGTGTATATCATGTAGTAGTCTACTGGTCCGGGTGCGCGAAAGATTTTCCATCCGAAAAGTTGTTCGTAAAACGTTTTTAGTTTCTCCAGATTGTTTGCTGGAATCTCAAAATGAACTATTGTATGGTCTACCAAAATTTTTTCCCCCAAGGGTATTTGGTGATAAAAAAATTTAAGGTTTTAGAATCCGCTGCTTTCTTGGGGAAGAAAAGCGATACCTTAATTATTTCGGTTTTTGTTAATGTCGCTTACTTCCTTGAAAGGAAATTTGGTTGTTTAACTGATTCCTGAATGTTTCGAGGCGCAGACCAGTAGATGTTGATTCGCGAAGTTATCTTGGAAAATTTCATGTCCTACGAATATGCCCGTATTCCCCTCAAGAAGGGGGTTAACGTAGTCTGCGGTCCGAACGGGGCAGGAAAATCTACAATACTGTTGGGCATTTCTGTTGCTTTGGGTCAATCGTCTACGGAGCGCTCAAAACGGTTAAGCGACCTAATCAGATACGGCAAAGACGAGGCACGGGTCACCATAGTCTTGGACAATTCTCCAAGAAACGGAAAACGTCCTGTTTCCAGAATCAAAAAAGACCAAATCTTTTTAACAAGAAACCTGCGGCGTGACGGAAAATACTGGTTTGAACTCGAAAACACTGCGGCAAACAAAGCTGACGTGAACAGGCTTTTGTCCAAATTTGAGGTAGACCCAGAAAACATGCTTATTATCATGCACCAGAGTATGGTTAACCAGTTCTCGGTTCTTTCGCCTCAAGAAAAACTCAGAATGGTCGAAGCCGCAGTAGGCTTTGAGTCTTACAGAAAAAACGTTGCAGTTGCACAAAAGAAGCTGAGCAGAATCTTAAGCCAAGGCGACTCTGTGGATAAACTGCTACAGTCTGCAGAGCAAACGCTCTCTTACTGGCGCGAGCAATACGACAGGTACCAACAAAAAAAGCAGATGGTTCTAAAGCGTCGGTTTTTGGAACGTGAATTGGCTTGGGCTGAGGTTCAAAAACAGGAAAAGTTTGTTGAAAAAATCAAAGAACAAAACGAGCAAAGCCAAAAACGTGTTTTAAAACTTGAACAAGAAACACAAACCCTTAACGCTCAGTTGGATGAGCAAAACGGTCAGCTGAAACAGGCAAGGGGCGCGTGGAAAAACCTGTTTGAAGACAGACTCAAACTAGAGCGTGAAATGGCTAAACAGGAAGTTTTGGCATCAACTGCTGATTTAACGATTAAAGAATCTGAGGCATGGAACAAAACCAGCCAAAACGAGATGACCAAGTTTTTGGCTAACATTGACGCGCTTGAAACGTTTGTGCAACAAAAAACTAACCCTGTGGATTTGCGTCCGCAACTTGACGAAATTAAGGCAAGCTACGAAAGTCTGCAAAGTGCGTGGGCTGAGCGGTTTAACCAAAAGAGTTTGATGGATTCTGTTGTAGAGTCCAAGGAACAGTTTTCGCAACTGAACATACAAATTGATGGCATTAAACACAAAGCAGAATCGGTTAACTCTGAAATCGAAAAGGTAACAGAAAACATCATTGACCAAAAAATTCAGTTAGCGTTGCTGGCGTATCAAAAAGAAAACTTGACAAAAGCTCTAAAGAAACAAGAAAAAGAACTCCAAAATGCCCTTGCGGATTTGAATGAATACGTAAAAAAGGCAGAAGCCGTTGGCGCAAGACTTGTGCCAATGAAAACTACCATGGACATTTTAGAGGAGCTTCGGGTAACTGATGGGCATTTGGCGGCGTTGTCGGATGTTTCAGAAAACATTGAACGGATGTACGAGTCATATTCGAAGCTGTATTTGGAGCTTAAAGAGAAAGCCCGTTTAGTTGCAGAAAACCGCGAAAAAGCCCTGCAAGAAGTCACAGCGAGAATGGATTCGTGGCGAAACGTAATCCACAAACTGTTAAACAAGGTGAACCAAAAATATGCGCAGATTCTTGCGAAGGCGTATGCAACGGGTGAAGTCAAACTAAGTAACGAAGAAGACCTTGAAAACGCTGGCTTAGAAATCCTTGTCGGGTTCAAGGGCAGCAAACCCGTTCCTTTCAACGCTTACACCCAGAGTGGTGGTGAACGAAGCACAGCCACAGTAACGTTTCTTTTGGCGCTACAACAGCATGTGCATTCTCCGTTCCGTGCAGTTGACGAGTACGACGTTCACATGGACCCAAAGAACCGTGAAACTATTGCTAACCTGTTGGTTTCTTCGGTTGCGGGGTCGGATTCTCAGTATTTGGCGATAACTCCAAGCCAGCTTACATTTACTGACAAAGACATCCACCTCATTACAGTTCAAAACGTGGAAGGTGCGTCGCTGATTAAGGAGGTAACATAGTTGTCGCAAACAGAAAAAAAGGGCAACATGGAACGAATCCAACGCGTAATCGAACTGTGCAAATCAGTGGACACCAAAGGTTTAGACCCGTTTGCGGTAAACGTTGACGACATCATAGAGACACTCAAAACCTGTTTTCCCACATGTGAGTCTCCTGAAGAGTTGTCGTTAGACGCAGAAGCAATTCAGCACCTTGCGTCGGTTATCCAGAATCAGGGAAACTGGGTAAAACACAGGTCTACCTCGCTTTACACTGACCCGTTTTTGTTGCAAGAAAAAATATTATCAATACCCAAAGATGAACTAGCAGAACGGTTCATGAGGGTCTGGAACCCCGTTGTTGAGTCTGAACAATTAACCATCCCAAGTTTCACGGAAGCACTAAGATACTGGCAAGAACTAGTTCCCATGAGTGACAGGTGGCAAAACGACGCCCCAATGCAGGTTGAATCAGGCGAAACCACACGAGAAGAACTAATTAAACTAAATATTTTGGCAGAAAAAACGTTCTTTGACCATTTAGACACGTTCTGGCAAGAACTAAAACAAAAAGTAGGCGACAACGAAAAGATTCTGTACTGGGATTTTGTGGGCGCAGACACTTACGAGCAAACTATAGAACGGGCATACATGACCAGTTTCTTGGTAACTTATGGCTACGCAACTTTGCAGTTAATTCCGTTGGAGGAAGAAATCTTCATAATCCCCTTCAAAACCCAGAAATCTGATTTAGCAGACAAGCGGATGGTTTCAGTTCCCATATCCGTAAGCCACCAAGAATGGACAAAATGGAAAGAGGAGAACCAGCAATGACACGAAAATCTTACTACAACCAAAAAATCAAACGCGCCGCACAGTTACTGTTCTATAAACGTCACATGAAACCAGGAATCAAAGGCTGGGAACTAAAAAACAAGCTAGGCTCAGACTACCCAAAAATCTTGGAAGTACTAGACGACCACCTAGAAAAGTTGGACCTGCAAATAAAAACGGTCTTTGAAGGCGAAACACCAACCGAAAAACCAACACTTGAACAACTAAACAAGGCACGGTTTTTTGTCACACTCAGAGGCGGCGTGCCATCCACGGATGCTAAAATGATGGGGTGGCGCATTGATGATATTGCAGGTTTGGCGGCGTCGATTTCGTTTATTATTTCAAAGAAAGGAAAAACACGCAGGGAAGAACTCTCTGATTTTCTGCGCACCAAACTTCCGGGGTGGAGAGTAGACATGAACCTGAACCGCTACATCAAAGCAGGATATTTAGCAGAAGATGAGAACGGTCAGATGTACTTGGATTGGCGAACAAGAGCAGAAGTTAACGAAAAAGAGCTTGTTGACTTGCTGTTGAAATAGAAAAAAGGTGCAGTTGCACTGCTGTTTAAACAGTGAACTGAGTTAAAAGTTCTAGAGTTTTGTTAGTTTCTTTTTGTAGATAACCGCTGCAACCAATGCGATAGCCAAGGCGACAAGCAGGGGGGTCATTGTTGGGAATTCTGGAACTAGGGCATAGTTTTCTGATTCCGCGGTTATGCTGTAGCTTGCTACGTTTGACGCATCGGCGTAGATTAGCTCTACATCAAAGGTTGCTGTTTGGTTTGCTGCAAGGTCTGAAGGGT
>JAOZIC010000196.1:3400-6389 GCA_026014605.1 Candidatus Bathyarchaeota archaeon | reverse complement strand
CTAGTTTTCCAGAAAACTATTCAACATAAACGCCGTATTGTATCAGCGGAAGGAAATCGTTGATGGATAACGGCAAACAAGTAACAAGTGAAGTAAAACGTTTGGTTGTTTTTGATGTTGAAGGAGTTTTAATTCCGAAAAACCGTTATCTGCTCTTTGAAATCTCAAGAAAACTTGGGTTTTTTGGGTTTATCAGAATTGTTGTTTTAGGTTTTCTTTATGAAGTTGGGTTGTTGGCTCTTGATTCTGCGCTGAAAAGAATCTTTGTAATGCTTAAAGGGTTCAAAGCCAAAGAAGTTTTTGAACTTCACCAGAACATGCCGTTGATACCGGGTACTGAACAGGTTTTTGAAACATTAAACAAAAACGGGTACAAAACTGCGTTGATTAGTTCTGGTCTGCCGACTCAGGTTGTTCAAGATTTCGCCACCAGACTGAACGCAGACTATGCATATGGTTTAGAACTTGAGATAAACGATGGACATCTAACTGGAGAAATCTCGGGTGACGTGATAAAGAAAGGCGGCAAGGCAGTTGTTTTGAAAAGACTGCTCGAAAAAGAGAACTTAACGCCCAAAGACTGCATCATGGTAGCCGATGACAGAAACAATTTGGCAATGTTCCCTTACTGCAACCTAAAGATAGGCTACAACCCTGACTTTGTGTTAACTGCAAAGTCTGATTACGTAACGCGTAAAGAACTCACAGAAATTTTGCCACCAATAACAGGACAAGAACCTTCACCACCCCAAGCATCAATATCAAAAAGCCGAGGATTAAGAGAAGCAATACACATGAGCAGTTTTCTGTCAACGTTTGTATGCATTTACATAACAGGAAACACTTTGGCGGCTTCGCTGATACTGCTTGTCGCACTGCTTTACGGCATATCCGAAGTAGCCAGAGTCCGCGGAATCAACATTCCAGTTCTTTCCGAGATAACATGGAACGCAGCAAACAAAACAGAACTCTACGAATTCGCAACAGCCCCAATCCATTTTGCAATCGGAATTGCAGTTTCGCTTCTGGTTTTCCCAGCACCAATATGTTACGTGGCAGTTGCGGTGCTCACTTTAGGTGACGGCGGGGCTCATATTTTTGGAATGAAGTTTGGACGAACACAGATTCCATACAACAAAGGCAAAAATTTGGAGGGAACACTCTGCGGTTTGCTGTTTGCATTTTTGGGCTCACTGATTTTTGTTGACCCAACCAGAGCGTTGATTGCCGCAGCTTTTGGGATGTTAATTGAAAGCCTTCCATTACCCATAAAGGACAATTTGACTATGCCGTTAGCGTCGGGATTGTTGCTTTATTTGATTTCGTGAAGTGAACAGGATATTACGATACAATTAAAAGATTGCACGGTATCATATAGTAACGACACAGCAAGTTGATAATCCGCAACACAATATGCTATATGGAGTTTTCTCTGCTTGGCAGAATCAGGTAAAATTGAATATAGACCAATCTCTGTTCGTGAAGCACTCACAGAAATGAAAGACGTATCCGAAATAATGATTGACCTAGCCTACTCAGCAGCCCTTTTCAACAGCAACGAACTCGCAGAAGAAGTCATGGAACTGGAACAACGCGTCGACTACCTAGATTACATCATAGACATGAACACCATGCTTGCAGCAAGAGATGCAGACGACGCAAAACACCTAACCGCAGTAACAACCGTAGCCGCTGCAACAAACAAGATTTCAGACGCAGCCGCAGACATAGCAGCCATAGTTCTGAAAAACATTGGAATACACCCCATTGTCCGTCAGGCATTCCAAGAAGTCGAAGAAAGACTGGCACGAGCAATAGTTAAACCAGACTCGATACTAATTGGCCAAACTCTTGGGGACTTGGAATTAGCCGCCAAAATAGGTGTTGACGTTATAGCCATCCGCAGACGCAGAGAATGGAAAATCGACCCAGAAGATGAAGAAAAAATATTACAAGACGACGTTTTAATCGCCAGAGGAGCACCTCATGGAATTGACGAACTAAAAGCGTTAGCGTCAGGTAAACAAAAGGAACTGGAATGAGGGAAAATCCAAAGTGGCGATAGAAGAAGAGCACTTCAAAAAAATTGTTGAAAAACTTGTTCGGCTAAAAGACACCTCAGAACTAATGATAGACCTTGCTTATTCGTCGCTTCTTCTTAACAGCACATCATTGGCCGAAGAAGTTGCAGCCCTAGAAAACTTTATGGACAATTTGCACACAGATTTTGAACTTCTAGTTTTGTCCAGCGGTTTTACACCAGAAGAATCCAAAGACTTTATCGGATTAATACGCCTCGGAGTGGTCACAGAAAAAATTGCAGACGCAGCCATGGAAATAGCTGACGTTGTGCTGAGAGGACTTGACCCGCACCCGATTTTAAGGCTTGTAATCGAGGAAGCAGAGGAAACAGTAACCAAAGTTACAGTAACCGAAAACTCGTCGTTAGTCGGAAAAACAATCCGACAAGCCCAACTCCAAGAAGAAACAGGCATGTGGGTTTTGGTTATACGACGGGGAAACTGGTGGCTACGACCACGACCAGCAACAGTAATCCAAGAAGGCGACGTCCTAATTGCCGCAGGCTACGCTGAAGGAGAAGAAGATTTAGAGTCGCTAGCATCAGGGAATAAAAAAGAACAAACTGACGAAGAGTCGTAGACACAGTTGCTAGACGTTGTTATACTATAAGCGCTAAAGCCACGATTATTGCGGCAGTTGTCATTGTGTCTGCCAATGAGCTTTCTATAGGAATAACAAAATTGTCCGGGTTCCAACCGCGGCTGAAGGTTAAAAACGCTACAGAATAGGAAATAACAACCATGACAAAAACAGCTAAAACGTTTATTATCAAAAGCTGAACAATAAACACCAAGAACGCGTCAAACGTGGCTACGCCTCCAACAGCAGACGACAACAACGCATAAACAACAAACATAATCATGGAAGCTAACCATGCTCCGCCTATCTCGTTTAGGTGCTGTTTTAT
>JAOZIC010000196.1:0-3300 GCA_026014605.1 Candidatus Bathyarchaeota archaeon | reverse complement strand
CAAAGTTTTTTATCAAAACGTAAACCACAAAACAGACGAAAACAAGGTCCAAACCGTAAATCAAGTAACGTCCAAGTGAACCAAACAAAAAGAACAATGCCAAGCTCAGAACATAGCAGCTCGTGTTGATAATATCAGAAATTGGAGATGTCACAGGATAAACTACAACGTCTGGGTCTAAGCCGCGCCTGAACGAAAAAACCGAAAAAATCATTGTCAGAGGAGAAACAAAAACCACAGACAACGCCATTGTAGCAATAATCACCGAAAGCAAGGGAAGAAAGTCGATTAAGGTGGCGTTCCAAAGAAACACGCCAAAAACCCATGCACCAATACCCACGCTAACGCCGCTTACAAGGGCTAACATGACGACTACCCGCAAAAGTGTGGCAAAATCTTTTGTGTTTTTTGTCAAAACAGGTTTGATGGTACCTAAGTGCAGTCCAGTTCCTAGGTGTCCACTGAATAATCCGCCTACTGCGCCTCGGACGCTAAGAATTCCTGGGTAAAGAACTAAAGCCCAAGGAGCTTGCTCGATAGACAAAACGCCAAAATATACAACAAGAAGAGTTCCCGTTAGCAGTCCAATTATATCAAACGACAAAGACAGTAACGACTGACTTAGGCTAGATTTCAGCTTGGATTTGAACAGAGCCTTGGCTATGTTGGTCTTCGTCATCGCTGTCACTTCCGTCCATCCAGCATAGCCTCCTCATTTTTGAAACTGAACCCTCATGTGGTACATGGAGCGTACAGCCCAGCGTGTAGAGTTCTTGACCCATTACTGGATCGGCACTCTTACGATTCATCAACACTGCATTCTGGCGCTCCTTATACAAAAGTAAACACAACAATAGTCCTTAAAGGCTTTTTTGTCCAAAAACAAAAAACAAAACAAAAAAAAGGGCAAAATGCCCAGAAACGGTTGATTAAGCCTTTATTAAATCAAGGCTCTTCATCAAATCTCGTTTTCTGTTTCTAACAGTAACCTCAGTTACATTCGCCGCTTTAGCAAGCTGAGCCTGAGTAACCTTCTCTTTAAGCATCCGAGCCGAAAGATAAAGAGCAGCAGCAGCCAACCCCGAAGGGTCCTTGCCAGTAGTAGCATACTTGCTTTTAGCAGCCCCAATCAAGCTGATCGCCAATCCTTCAACATCATTGGAAACTTTGGCTTTCTCTGCAACTTTGGTAACATAGTCCGCTGGGTCGTCTATTGGCATACGCATATCCAAGTTTCTGACGATTACACCATATGACCTTGCGATTTCTTTTTGATTTCGCTGACTTGCTTCTGAAATCTCCTTTAAGGTTCTTGGAAGCTTGGAAAATCGTACAGCAGCATATAATGCCCCTGCAACCATGCCTCCGATGCTTCGTCCGCGAACTAGGCCTTCGTTCAAAGTTTTTCTGTAAACTATTGCCGCCATGTCGTGAATTGAAGACGGCATATGAAGTATGTCAGAGAGGCGTTGGAGCTCGCTCATGGCTAGCATGAGGTTTCTGCTTTGTGAAGCATGAACTTTGGAGCGTGTTTGCCATCGTCTGAGTCGCCACATTTGTTGTTTTACTTTTGGTGATAGGGGTCGACCAAAAGCGTCTTTTTCGACGCGGATAACTGTGGATAATCCTTTATCGTAATGTGAATAATCAGTTGGGGTTCCAGCTCTTGCTCTGGAATCGCGTTCTTGGGGGGTGAAGGCTCTCCATTCTGCGCTTTGGCTTGGGATGTTTTCTTCGATGACTAAACCGCATCGTCCACATACATATTCGCCCATATCTGAGTCAAAAACTAGGTTCGTGCTCCCGCATTCTGGGCACTTGACGGTAACCATCTGCTTTGTCACGTTTTCTTCACCCCTCTAAGTGTGACTAAATATATTGGTGCAGAAGCAATATTTAAATATGACGTATGTCATATTTCATCTCTCCGACAAGCGATACAAAAACAGACCACCAAAGCAACAAAAACATCTAATTTTTTGCAAAGCAGAACACATCGAAGACAAAATAAAAGAAAATGAATTAAAATGTAAAAAAATTTTGTGGAACAAAGTATCGTTGTATTTGACGAACCATCAAAAAAGGCGACTGTTTTAACACTTTAGTGTCATTTGAAACAAACCACAAAACATAAACTGAAACATAAAGTGATACACGAATTGTTGTTTTCTTGTTCACTAGTGCTTAACGTCGGCAGTGTATTGCCGGGATAACTGAAAAGTTGATAAGTAAAATAGTAGATTGAATGAATGTTTATCCAGTTGTGGAATGTGGTCATGTCGCAGGAGAATGAAAGCGCCAGAAAAGAAATTGAGATTCTACGGATTCTAAGTGAGTACGACAGCCCCGTTGGTTCAACATTGCTTAAGCGGGAGTTGCGGGAAAGGGGTTTTCTTCTTAGCGAAAGAACGGTTCGGTACCATCTTCAACTGTTAGAGGCAAAGGGTTTTGTTTTAGGGCATGACCGAAGGGGGAGAACAATAACTGATTCGGGTTTAGAGGAACTTAGCAGGTCGTTGGCGTCTCAGAGGCTTGGTTTTACTACAACGCGGTTTATGTCTTTGGCGTATTCAGCGACGTATGATCATGTATTGGATTCGGGGACTGTTGTTGCGAATGTTTCTTTGCTGGACAAGAGCCTGCAGGATAAAACATTAGACACCATGAAAGCGTTGCAGAACATGAATTTGTTGTCTGCGCCGTATATCAAGGTGTTAAACGAAAACGAGGAATACTGTGATATTTCGGTTCCTAAAGGGAAGTTTGCGTTGTTTACTGTTTGTAACTTGACTTTGGATAGTATCTTGATTCATTCTGGAATTCCGTTGTTTTTCAAGTACGGTGGACTGGTCCAGGTAGTAAACAAAAAACCCATCCGTTTCGTGGAAATAATCTCTTACGAGGGAACAACCATTCCGCCCTTGGAAGTGTTTGTTTACCGTAAAATGACGTCGATTTCACGGATTCTAAAAACGGGTTCAGGCATGTTACTTGCAACATTAAGGGAAGCGCCTTCTGAAGCAAGAGAACGAACAGTCAAAATCATAAAAGAGCAACAAAAAAAGGGTTGGGGAGGCGTACTGGTTCTAGGCGAACCCAACGAGCCCGTGCTTGGAATCCCCGTTGGAATGGACAGGTTTGGAATATGCATGGTTGGCGGCATTGTTCCAGGAGCAGCAATGGTAGAAGAAGGCTCACAAATCGTTACTTTTGCGCCGCACTGCTTTATTCCAATCGAAGAAATGACACGAATCTAAACAACAAAGGTTTCAGGCGGAGTTATCAGAAGCATACTAATGA
>JAOZIC010000049.1:3689-6397 GCA_026014605.1 Candidatus Bathyarchaeota archaeon | reverse complement strand
AACCAACGAACAGTTTTCCGTCGGCAACAGTGGTCATGTAACCCATTGCGCTTTCTACAAAGGTTTCCCATACTTTATCGCCGTTAGTTGTGTCCAATGCGTATACGGAAGTACTACTGTATGAACCCATGTAAACACGTTCAGCATCAACTGCCAATAATGGAGTTGATCCTGGTTCATCTACGATGTACTCCCAAGCAAGGCGGTTTCCTTCTCCCATATCTGTTTCAGGACTAGAAAGATCCCAACCACGCATAGCTCGGCTGTATGGTGAAATGTCACTGCTTTGTGGTCCGAACAGCATTGGTGTTCCAACTGGTTCTTGTCGAACAGAGCAACTGTGGTAAACTGCGCCAGGACTGACTGTGGTGTCTACCCATAGCCAGGTTCCGTCGGTTCTCCACATGTTGAGGCCGCCACCAATTGAACAGAAGTGATCGTCGTCTACTTTGAAGATGTATGATGCAACTCCAAAGCTTGCGCCTGGGTTTCCTGGTCGTGGGGAGTCTCCGTAGTTAGTAATGCTTGCCCAGTTTACTGCTCCAGTGTGTGGGTTGAGCGAAATTATGGCGCTTCTTGTTGTTGAGTTCGCAGCTGGATTAACATATATGCTTCCATATGCGATGATTTGTCCGTCCATTGCCATTGGTCCACCAGAGAAGGATGCAGTAATTGGATTGACAACACCATCTGATGTTCCAAGTATCTGATCCTTCAGAATTACTTTGGGAACAGAGTTTCCTTCTGTTCTCCAGAGTACATCTGGGCGGTCAGGTGCGGGTCCAGGATTGAATCCTGTTCGTTCACTGTTACCGCCGTGAGGGTTGAACCAAGCATAGTCTTCGTTCAACAAGTCGCCATAGTCAGTCGCTGCATTATAAACACCGTTTTCTGCAGTCATGTAACTGGGAGCGGGTAGAGTTGTTGTTCCCATATCAGGGTGGTAATTGATTTCTTGAGCTAATACTATTGAGGTTGTTGCTGATAATGTTAAAGTGATTATCAATATTGTTGTTAATAGGGATATTCGATTTGGTTTTTTCATTTTTTTCACATCTTATTTTTTGGAGACCCGCGTCTTACGCGTATCTCGGGCGTTTCTTTGAAAACTAGGAGTATATTAGATTTGTTATACTCACAATTTCATCAAAAATGTACTCAAAAATTAAATTTCATTATTAGTTGTATAGAAGTTATCACTTCAGATTCTAATAACACAATCGTATAAAAAAAATAACTAATAATGTTATTATTCTAATCAAACAGAGTCAACTGAAAAAAGTTATAACGGAAAATGCAACAATGTAAAAATAAGCAAAGAAAACGGGTGGTAGATTTTGCCAAAAAAACCAAAGTTTGACTGCCACAAAAGCATGTCACAGCAGCTTTCTTGAACGTAAACAGTTGGACGCTCCAAACGTTACATAACACATTTAATGGACAACCGAAACTATTTGCTTCTAAGTGGTAGTCTATGAAATTTACCAAGTACACAATTCTTTTGATTGCCGTTGTATGCATCGTTGCGATAACCAGCATACTGGTAATTCCGCCGTTGCTTAACTCTCAGCCAGAATCACCAAATGGAACAGAGGACCCTAGCGGCAACAACGAACCAAACGGTAACACTGAACCCACCGAAGCAGATATCCAAACAGTAATCGAAAATGCCATCGATTACCTAGAAGTTCATTGTGAACCATACGGTTTGTTGTTTTTGGATGCTATGTACCGCCGTTTTGGAGTCCCAGAGTTTGCCAATGCTGTTGAACGTTATGATCAAACTAACACGGATAAACATCCAGAAGGCGCGGCATTGCGCGTTTTTAGGCGAGTTGTTGACCGAGATAACCAATACAGAGATGGAGACATGAATTCGATATACATAGACATTGATTTGCTCACTGCACCAGCCTTGTACTGTGACAAGTTTGGGTTACCTGAAAATTACCCTGATATGCTTCAGAACGCAGTTGATACAGGAGATTACCTGTTGACACATGCGTTGTTGGCGTTGATTTGGATTGAAGAAAACGGTTGCGAAGTTACGTTGCCGGATGGTTTTGTTGAGCAAACTTATAGCGACGTCGCAGGTTTAATCGAATACTATCCCGCAATGACTCCATATTTAGACCTTCGAATTGAAGCCGCAGCATTTTTGTACCTAGCAGGGCAAGGTGATTTGGTTGACGACGACTTTGTAGAATATGTACTTGAAACCCAGTTGCCTGACGGAAGCTGGGATAACACTAAGACCGAGTACAGGTGGCACACTACTGTTTTGGCTCTTGTTCTTTTGCTGCATGTAGAGAATCCGTCTGTGTCTTATGCGCCGATGCTTGCTCAGTAGTAACCAACCCTGTTTTTTTGGTGTTTTTTGTTTGTTGTCTTTAGTAAAGTTTTAATTTGGTTTCGTGTTCTTGATAAGCTACCAGATTTATTGGTCTGATTGAGCCTCTGTTTGGCATCAAAAAGAGGGGTCGTCGGCTAGCTTGGTCCAGGCTCTGAGACTTGGACTCTCGGGACTCCGGTTCAAATCCGGGCGACCCCACCACTTAATTCAAAAGAATTGTTAATGTTTTTGCGTGGTTTTTTTGAAAAAAAGGTAGTTTTCAACAATGTACTTCTATTAGTATTCAAATATGAGTGGGTATCGTGGTAAAGACATTTATTGTCACAACATAGTTTTTGGTAAGGGAACTTAGAGG
>JAOZIC010000049.1:0-3589 GCA_026014605.1 Candidatus Bathyarchaeota archaeon | reverse complement strand
CGAGACCGCGGTGACACATGGTTTATTCCCTACAAAACAATCCAGTCCAGAAAAAAGCAAAGACCACATCCGTCCACGTTTCCGCCAAAGCTTCCAAAAATGTGCATTGAACTGCATGGGTTGGAAAACACCAAGCTAGTGTTGGACCCGTTCATGGGAATTGGTAACACCGCAGTAGCATGTCTAGAACTTGGTGTAGATTATATCGGGTTTGAAATGGACAAAACATACGTAGAAGTGGCAAAACAGCAAATCGATAAGGCTCAGAAATTGTCTTAGCTGAAGTATGGAAGTATTGTTTTTAGCCGTTTAATGTGTGCAACAAGAAAACTATTATATTAATTATAGACTATCAAGATACACAGGTAATAGGGAGAAAGAAAAATGCCTATGGCTTATGTTTTGATAACAACAGAAACAGGTGCTGTGGAGACTGTTCGCGAAGCCCTGAAAAAGATGGATTCTGTAAAAGAAACATACACAGTATACGGCGTTTACGACATAATAGCAACAGTAACAGCAGAAACCATGGACAAACTCAAAGAAATAGTAACATGGAACCTGCGCAGCTTAGACCATGTCCGATCAACATTAACAATGATCGTAATCGAAGACTCAAAATAACCAAAAAATAACGGAACCACTTTTTTGGTTCTCGACTCTATTTTTATAGTTTCAACATGTTACAGATTGCATAATTTTTTCTAAGAAACCAACAAAACTTCAGCCCCGAAGCCGCCTAATCAACGGCTTGGAAACCACAAAAATTCCTGCAAAAGTAATAAAAACAGAAGTTAACGGGAAAAACAAGCTGATACAAGCGTTTGTCCACCAAGCCAGAGAACCTTCATAGTTCCATATGTCTGCAAGTGATAAATCGGTGCTGTTTGAAGCTTGTCTTTGCTGTTGAATCGCAACCACAGAGTACCACAGCAGGCAAATACCACATATTAAAAGCAAAATGCCTTTTACAGAAACGGATTTGCTTGGTTTTTTTTGACTTGAACCTTGTTGTTCGTTCACACTATTTGATTCTCCGCCACTACGAAAAAGGACGATTTAATATAATACTTACTTCAGGCACAAAAATACTGCTAAAAACAAAATATCCACACAGACGCAATACCATAATCAACAATAAAAACTGAAAAAATGTTTACCACATTGAAGATTGAAAATTTATATATCGCATGATGGTCTTTGATAGTGAGTACTATGGCTGGAATCTGCCCTACATGTGGACTACCTTCAGATATTTGTGTCTGCGAAGAAATCGGTAAAGAGCAACAACGTATTCGTGTGCGTTTAGAAACAAGGAAATGGGGAAAAGCAGTAACTATTGTCGACGGCATCAGCGAGAAAGAAGCAAACCTAAGCAGGCTTGCACAAAAACTAAAATCTTATTGTGCATGCGGCGGAACTGCAAAAAACGATGAAATAATTCTGCAAGGCGACCACCGAGACAAAGTAAGAGAATATCTAATCAAACAAGGTTACCCCGAAGCAAACGTGGAAGTCCAATAATAAGCCTGAGAGAAAAACTATGGGGTTACTCACAGATTTTCGTGAAGTAATTAGAGGACTTAAGCACAAAAAACGAGGCGAAGCCACAACCAGACTTTGCCCAAAATGTCAAAGCCCCAAAATTAAGTTAGACACCAAAGATGCATATCCTGGGCTTTATGGAATAACCCCAAGAAAGTATATCTGCCCAGAATGTGGATACAATGGGCCAATAGTTTTTGAAAAAATTGAAGAAAACGAAGAAGTTTAATCTGGTAGCTCTATTCCCAGTTGACGTCTTAGACTCTTGTAACGGTTACGAACAGTAACTTCAGTAACGCCCGCAGCTTCAGCAATATCCTTTTGGGTCTTCTTTTCGTTCTTCAACAAACACGCAATATACAACGCCGCAGCAGCCAAACCCATAGGGTCTTTACCAGCAGCAGCACGTTTACGTCGAGCTTCGTGAAGAATCTTAATCGCGTGACCCTGAGTAGGACCAGAAATACCAGTTCGCTCGGCTATCTTTGAAACATAGGTCAAAGGATTAGCAATCGGCATCTGAACATTAAGTTCTCTTAGCAGCAACCTGTAACATCGGGCAACATCTTTTTTGTCAACAAAACTGGCTTCGGCAATTTCTCGCAGAGTCCTTGGAGTTCCAGTAGTTCGGCACGCCGCATACAAAGAAGCCGCAGCAATCGCCGCAATAGACCTGCCACGTACCAAGCCTTTGTCCAGGGCTTTTCGGTAGATGATTGCAGATTTTTCTTTAACAGGTCCGGGTATGTATGATTTATCTGAGAGACGGTCCAGCTCTGCCATGGCTTGGGCAAGGTTTCTGTCCACTGAAGAGTGAACACGTGAACGTATCTGCCATTTTCTGAGCCGCCACATTTGTAGTCTTGTGGATAGGGGCAGTTTTCGTCCGAAGGCGTCTCTGTCTACGCGTCCGATGGCTGTTGATAATCCTTTGTCGTGAACAGAATAAGAGGTAGGTACACCTACTCGGCTTCGGGAGGCTTTTTCTTCTTGTGTGAATGCGCGCCATTCTGGGCCTTTGTCCATCATTTGTTCGCGTACTACAAGTCCGCATCCGCCGCAAATAGTCTCGCCAGTGTCATAATCGTGGATAAGATTAGGACTTCCACATTCAGGACACTTTTCCGTGGTTCTACCTGAAATACCTTTTTTTTGCGTTTCTTTTCGCCTCTCGTTGGTTTTTTTGGCGAGAAATCGGACATTAACGTGAATCGTCTGCCTGTTGGGTCAGAAACGTCTATCTCGACCCGCCGTAGTTACCCTGAGGCTACGTCTTAATATATAAGCATTACGATTTTCCGTTTTTGACTTGGCATAAAGTGTAAAAATATGTAGGCATACCACGTTTTCCGCTCTTTAAGCTCCAAAAACACACAAATGAGAGATTTATTAATAAGAAAAACTTCTAAAGAATACCACATAGCCCGGTGGTGTAGTGGCCAATCATGGGGGCCTCTGGAGCCCCTGACGGGAGTTCGAATCTCCTCCGGGCTACCAACAATTCTAAAGTTTAACAAATTCTTCAGTGATTACAAAAGACCGCCAAGCCAATATCTTGTTTTTCTTTGGGTTGAAAGGTTTGGTGGATGGTTTGTGACTGAAAAATAATGAGGTAGCAATGAAACGGTGTGGTCTTATGGTGTTGATGTGAAGTTTGAGGTAAACAGGGAGAATGGAATTGAGAAGGATATATAATCAAGTATTGATGGAATTTATCCAAAATGAGGCATTAATGAACAATGAAACGGGTAGTAATTCTTTCAATTATTATTGTTCTCATGTTGTTAATTGGTTTATTTATTATTGATAATTACGGGGCTTTAACTGAAAACAGCGACACAACCCCGTTCTATGTTGGTGTTACATACTGCGGACAGTCCACTCAAGATGCCATGCTTCTTATCGACAAAGTCAAAAACTACACTAACCTGTTTGTTTTGCAGTCAGGTGTACTTCAGTATAACCTTACGAGCATGGAACAAATATGCAATTATGCAGTTGATTCAGGGCTAAACGTAATTGCTTATTTCGGTTCACATGTCAG
>JAOZIC010000028.1 GCA_026014605.1 Candidatus Bathyarchaeota archaeon | reverse complement strand
GTACGTAACAGGCATGGGTGGTCCAACTACTGCAAAGTATTCAGTTTACTGCATCCAATTTAACATTAATCTTTCCACGCATATTAGCATCATATTTGAAGACTAATAGAGGTACATTGTTGAAAAATAGTTTTTTTCTAAAAATTTTCAGCAAGAAAAAAGTGGCCACCAAAACCAAGAGCATATTAGTATACTAATAACAGAACTATGTTGAAAACTACCTTTTTTCAGAAAAACCAAGAACACAAAATAAACAGCACCCAAAACACCCTCACCAAAATCGCACCTTAAGACTTTTATTAACCAACGATGTCATTTCTCACGAGGGACATTACCTGCGCGTTGCCGTAACATGGACAGGTGGAAAAGACTGCACCTTAGCATGCTATGAAGCCATCAAGAATGGTCACGAGGTCGCTTACCTTCTAAACTTTGTTTTCACAGACATAGAAAGACGCACACAATACAAAATGTCAAACCTCATAAAATTCGTGTTCACCGACATCGGACGCTCAACACCCTTCAAAGTTTCTACACTGCTCAACTTTGTTTTGTCAGAAATCCTAAACAAGTTCCCCAGAAGAATCTCAAGAATACTAAACCACGGATTCACATTAATCCGAAAACTCATCCCAAACAAGGTCGCAAACGTATTAAGTTATGCATTCAAAAGCTCAAAAAAGATGGTCTGGCACGAAATCTCACCTGAACTAGTTGCCATGCAAGGACAAGCAATGGACATAACCATGCTTCAGCCCAAAGTGAATTGGCGAACGTTTGAAGACCAATTCAAAATAACGGTTCGCAACTTGGAAAAAAAAGTTGACGGAGTAGTCTGGGGAATAGCCCCACCAGGAGACCCACGACTGGAAGACAGCAAAAAACTGGAAGACTACATCCAACTCAGAGCAGAAAAAGAGTGGGTAGACCAAGTCTGCGAAGACCTAGGCATAGAACCAATTCTTCCGCTGTGGGATAAGGCACCAGAACAGGTTTTAACAGACCTGATAGACAACGACTTTGAAGTTGTTGTAGTGGTAGTTAACCAAGAATTTCTGGGCGACGACTACCTAGGACGAAGAGTCGACCCCGCCTATTTGAAAGAAATCATGCGGCTACACAACGAAAAAGGCATCCACGTTTCCGGCGACGAATACCACACATTTGTTGTAGACGGCCCAATATTCAAAAAACGCATAAAAATCGTGGAAACCGACCCAATATCAAAGGACGGCTACAGCATACTAAACATAAAGAAAGCCGAACTAGAAACCAAAGACTAACAAAACGGGTTTTCAGTCTTAGTAAAAACCAAAAACACGTCGTCAGAATAAGGCAAATTCTTGAACAACATGTTCAAATCAAAAACTTTGAGCAACACGGGCATCGCCAACCTACGCCAAAAACGTGTGTTATAAAATGCGGTTAACGAACTAGCAAACCTGCCACCAGTTTTGGGTTTTATTTTTTCATTTTTTGGTTCAACCAAGTAACCAAGAACCGTAAACAAAACACGCACTCTTAACATTTCTAACAGTTTTAGTAGGGGGAAATACCAAAAAAACATGTACTGGAAACGAAGATGCTCAGAAAACAGCCGATTTTTCATAGTTTTGAACGAATAATAGCGATAGTTTTTAACCGAATCTTGGGCAGCATCAGCCCTTGAACTGTAAGGAACGGCTAAAACTATTGTTCCACCAGACTTTGATACTTTTTCGATTTGTTTTATTGCTGTTTGGTCGTCTTGTATGTGCTCTAGGGTTTCGACACAAAAAACCAAATCAAAGCTTTCTGGTTTGAAAGGTAACATTGTTGCGTCACCTTGACAAATATTAGAATCAAATCCTGTACCTAGGTTTTTGGTGTCAAAAAGGGCTTGCTTGGAGATGTCAACACTGTAAACGTTGGCTCCAAGATACCAGAGCAGATAAGAAATTGACCCGTTTCCGCAGCCCAGGTCAAGTATTGTTTTATCTTTGACGTCGCCGACAAGGTTGTGGATTAGTTTGAGCCGAAACAATGACGCGTAATCAAGCAGATGAAGTGAACTTTCGTTTTTGGGAAGTTGTTGAATAAAACTTTGGAAGTCTTTGCCTTTCATTCACTTGAACCGCCGACAACAATTCTTGGTTTGTTCACACTTTACGTAAACTTAGCTCTAGAACATAGCAAAAGCAATCTTATGTTGTATATTTAAGTTGTCCAACAAGCAAAGATGCGTAGAATTCGCAAACATTTATATGAAATCGGCAGTGAATGCCTTCTGTTAAATTACGTATCCATCATATTGAGGAAACGGAGAGAATCACATTTTGATTTTGTTGATGACCACCGCTGAGCCCGAAAATTCTCCATGGGGAACAGCAAACAGAATTCCACCGATAGGATTAGCTTTTGTAGCAGCAAACCTAGAAAAACACGGCTACAAAGTAGACCTTTTGGACAATTACCTGCTCAATAAAACCGCAGAAGAACTGAAAAGTTATGTACAAAAACTAAACCCCGAAATCGTCGGAGTATCCTGCAGCTCAAACACGTACAAACGCGCAGTGGAAACAGCAAAAGCAATCAAACAAGCCCTTCCAAACTGCAAGCTTGTCACGGGTGGACCACACCCTTCAGTTATGCCAGAGAGCATGCTTCAGCACCCAGAAGTAGACTACGTGGTTATGGGTGAAGGCGAACGTGCAATGGCTGAACTTGCAGAGCATATTACTTCTGGAAAAAAGGACGCAGATTTGGCAAACATTCCTGGAATTGCGTATAGAAGCAACGGACAAGTGGTCAGAAATCCACCCAAATTCATCGAAGACATGGATGAAATACCATACCCAGCAAGGCATTTGCTGCCGATGGACCGTTACAACAGGCAAGCACCATTTCTTGCCAACAAACCCGTAGACGTAATGAACGTAATGCGTGGCTGCCCATTCAACTGTAACTGGTGTAACGTAAAAGAAATCTGGGGAGCAAAAAGCCGCTCCTTTAGCCCCAAAAGGGTAGCCGACGAAATGGAACACATATACAACACCTACGGAACAAGAGGCGTCTACTTTGTCGGCGACAACTTCACATTAAACAAAAAACGGGCAATCGAAATCTGCAACGAAATAAAAAGCCGCAACCTAGACATGGTCTGGGCATGCGACACAGGAGTAGACCTGATTTCCCGTGATGTTCTAAAGGCAATGAAATCCGCAGGATGCCAAACAATCTGGTTCGGAGTGGAATCTGGCGCGCCTAAGATTCTCAAGATAATAAACAGGGGAATCACCGTCGAACAGGCAGAAAGTGCATTCAAGATGTGTAAAGAAGAAGACATAGAAACAGGTATCTCTTTGATGCTTGGAATTCCTGGCGAAACAAAAGAAGACATGGAAACAACATTCAATTTCGCAAGAAAACTAAACCCAGACTGGCACCAATTCAACGTTTTCATTGCATACCCTGGATGTAAACTGTACAAAGAAATACTTGACAACGGATGGTACGACAGAATAGAAGACTTTCTAGCATACGTCAAAACCGACGAATTCAACTACGATATGCTAATAGAAGTTCAAAAACAGTACCACCGTGGCTTTAACAAATCCCCGAAAAGAATTCTTGGAAAAATCCGCAAAGAAGGACTTTGGAAGGTTCTGCAAAAAGGCGTTCACTACGCACGCTCATAAATCGTCTCAGAATTCGGTGCTTTTCTGGCAAAGGTTTTATATTTTCGCAAAAATAACAAGTCGAACATGTCCATAATTTTTGCACCACCAATGGGTCAATGGTTTTGTTCCCAAGTTTTGGACGTTTTACCAGTTTACAGAAAAATTCGAACAAACCAACACAGCAAAAAAACGTTTGAGCTTGCCAAAAAGGCGGCTGACCTCAGGTTCTCTGTAAAGGCAATTGATTCAGGTTGGGCGACACAAAAATGTTTCACGGACAAAAGATTTCAGGATATAACAGAAGAACTAGTTGAATATGACAAAGCAATAGGCTACAAACTCAGCGGGGGTATTCCTTCGTCCCTACATTGGAGCAGACGATACGAGTACCCTTATGCTGTTATTCATAGCCAGATGCCCGAGAATCCTTCAAAAGAGTTCAAAGTAATTGACTGCGGCGCAGGCGCTGGTCCGTTGCAGCTTTATTTTTCTAAGAAAGGAATCAACTATTACTCGTTTGACCAAGACCTTTTTTCACTAAAACGAGTAGCCAAATTCAAAGCAGAAAACAACCTTGAGAACCTTCATCCAACGTATGGCAACATTCTGGACATACCTTTTTCAGACAACCATTTTGACAGAGTGTTTTGCGTTTCCACACTAGAGCACATAATCCATGGCTTGAAACACGACACAGAAATCGTATTGAAAGGATTTCTTAACGGGCTACTTCGAGTACTAAAACCAGAGGGGTTACTTGTTTTGACGTTTGATGTGAACATGAGCCCACAAAAATCTCCTAAACGTCTTTTCCCCAAAGAATACAAAAAATTCTGTGAACTTGTAGATATTTCGCCTACAATGCCCCCAGAAAACAGGTTGTTTTCTTCGGACAGCAAAGCGGGACAAATTATGGGAAAGGACCTGAGCGTGTTTTGTTTAACATTACGTAAAGTGTGAAGGAAAAGCAACTTTATATTACTCGTAAATATTGTAGTAACTCGATTAACTGGAGAAAAAAACCATGACTGATTCCCTCCAGGAAAAAGATAATGCAACTAATTACAACTCGCGCGAGAGTTGGCCACCTTACACTTACCGAGATTACGCAGATATTGCACCCGAAACATACGACGCATTCATGGAGTTTCTGGCAACTGAAAACACTTCAAACAAAGTAATGGAACTCCAACCATGGATATCATTCTGCGACTCTAGGTGCACATTTTGTTACTACCCAAACAACCCTTATTCCAGCTCAATGATGGACCCCTACCTTGAGGCACTTAAAAAAGAGTTAATGATGTACGCCGAAACAAAATATGTTCAAACCAGCGAGTTTGACGAAATAGTTTTGGGCGGAGGAACTCCAAGCCTCATGACCAAAGACCAGATGTTTGGTTTAATAAAATTCTGCGAAGACAACTTCAACACAGTAGATGACTACTTCATCAAAATAACAGGCTCATCCAGAAGCTTCTCCAAAGAAAAACTGGTTGCAGCCGCAGACTACGGCGTTTACCAAGTAGACATGGGCGCCCAAACCTTTGACGACAAACTAAGAAAAATGCTCAACCTGCCAGACAGCGCAGAACACGTAGCAGAAGAAGTTAAACTCGCACGAAAACTTGGACTTTGCGTATGCATCGACATAATGTACAACATTCCAGGACAAACACTGGAAAGCTGGACAAACTCCGTGAAAAGGGCAATAGAACTAGACGCAGAAGTAGACGCATACTGCCTTGAAGTCAGCCCCGGAACAGTATTAGACAAACAAATCAAAGAAGGAAAAGTCCCAGCCCAAGGAGACAAAGAACTCGAAAAACAGATGTACGTCACAGCATACGAACTGTTCACCGAAGCAGGCTACAAACCAATCGGACACGACCGCTACTCACGAGACGAATGGCACGCCAAAGAAAACTGCCTGAACGGTTGGCCATGGGCAGGCATCCTAACAACAGGCGCAGGATGCTTCATGGGTTACCTTCAAAGATTTTCGTACTCAAACATCGAAAATGCACAAGAATACATGGCCGCAGTCAACGAGGGAAGATTCCCAATCGCAAAACTTTCAGAATCCACAGAAAAAGAAATGATGAGAAAAGTAATGACCAAACTTTACCTACGCTTGCCAGTGGACAAAACTGATTTCCAAGAAAAGTTCGGAAAACTCCCAGAAGACGTCTACCCTGAACAACTCCAAAGACTTCAAAACAAGGGCTTAATCGAAATAAACGACAAAGAAATCAAACTAACCCAGCTCGGAGACCTCTGGAAAGCTAATATTGCGTGGGAATTCGCAGACAAATAGAAACAAAATTTTTTGTGCCTATTTTTCTCTTAACACTTTAGGCACATAAGCACATGCTGGATCAGAAGCAAATAGGTCTCCAGTGTAGATTTCTGCTCTGGTTCGGCATCCGCCACAGATTTCGCGGTATTCACAGACACCACATTTGCCTTTTAGGTTACGGCGGTCTCTAAGTTTTTTAGTTAACTCGGTTTCTTGCATTTCATTCCAAATTTCGTTCATGGACTTGTTTTTGATGTTACCCATCCGGTAGCCTTCGTTAAAGCCACACGGACGGATGTCACCGTTTTCCAAAAGTCCCATGTATCGTCCGCCGATGAAGCATTGACCCAAAAACACGTTGTTAAACCAGTAATCAAAATCAGGCATACCACGCTCTTTTGCGATTCGTGCAAAGAATGGACAGTAAACGTTGATGCTAAGTTTTCCTTTATACTCCATCATCAAGTCGTAGATTCGGTTCATTA
>JAOZIC010000182.1:1687-6450 GCA_026014605.1 Candidatus Bathyarchaeota archaeon | reverse complement strand
CTAACAATTGTTGACTTCAAAAAACCAGACGCATTCATTGAAGCGCTAAAAAGCCTGAATGTTGATGCATTAATTGCTGGCGACATCGACGTTGAACAGCACGTTAACGGACTAAAAGATGTCTGCAGCAAAGTTGGTATGCAGTTACTTGAGCCAATCTACCACAGAGATACAACTGAGCTCTTTGATGAAATATTTGGTTTAGGTTTCAAGGCTTTGATAACTGGAGTAAACTTGGATTATCTAAGCGAAGAGTGGCTCGGGTACACAATTAGTAAAGAAAACGGTGCCGAGTTTTTGTCCAAGATTGGAACTGCTGATCCGTTGGGTGAAAACGGTGAGTTTCACACTTTAGTTATTGAATGCCCCTTGTATTCAAAGTCGTTTACTGTTGAATCGACAGTGAAGAAGGCAGCGAAAGGTATGGTTTACCTTAATGTGTCCCTTTTGTAAGGGTTTGTAGCTTTTTTCGTTTTTCTCTTTTTGTTTTCGTGTTGTTTAGCCTAGTTTTTCGCAACTTTTATATAGCTGTAAGGATGGATAATCCATCCTGAAAAGGTGTGAATTACATGGATAAAAACATCACATACATCATAGCAATCATCGCTGTTATTTCATTAATTATCGGAGTTTTTGGCTTTGTCAGTTTTGAAGGCCAAATATATGACCTCAACAATTCTGTAACCGACCTTGAAGACGAATTAGCCAACAAACTATCTTCTATTAGTAGTCTAGAGGGTTCTCTTACTGCTATTGAAGACACACTTGATGACCTAGAAACTCAAGTCGGCACTTATCAAAGTTCAATTACTGCTTTGGAGCAGCAATTAGGTATCTACAACAGTAACATTAGCGCACTAGAACAGCAAATAAGCGAACAACAAGATCAAATTAGTGATCAACAAGGCCAGATTAGTGAACAACAAGACCAAATCGATGAATACCAACAAACCATAGCTGAACAACAACAGCAAATCGCTGAGTACCAAACTGTTACTTTGTTGGATGGTTATGGAAACGTAGTTACTTTAACTGAATTTCCAGAAAGGATTGTCTCTTTGGCGCCAAGCAATACAGAAATTCTGTTTGCGCTTGGTCTTGGGGACTATGTTGTCGGTGTAACTGATTTTTGTGACTATCCCTACGATTTCTCAGCTTGGGTCGCAGCAGGTAACATGTCCAGTATCGGCAGTTATTATGGGCCTTCTGCGGAGCCAATTGTTTCTTTGGAACCTGACCTAGTTCTTGCAACTTCTGCGAGTCTGGACGCAGCCGACACTCTGAAAAATCTGGGCTATGCCGTCTTAGTCATTGAAGGACATACAATTAATGACGTTTTTGATGACATCCTTTTGGTCGGACGCGCTACTTACAAAAACACAGAAGCTATCAGCCTAGTTGCTAGCTTGAGAGCAAGAATGGCCACAGTAGCAGAAACACTCCTTGATGCAACAACTACTCCAAAAGTTTACTACGAACTCTGGTACGAACCATTGATGAGCGCAGGTCCAGAAACATTCATAAACGAAATCATAACTCTGGCAGGTGGAACAAACATTTTTGCTGACGCAACTACCAGTTGGCCAATGGTAAGTTCTGAAGAAATCATTACCAAAAACCCTGACGTAATCTTGTTACCTGACACATACATGTCAGACCAAATATACAACATCGCTGATGTCTACAACCGACCTGGATGGGATTCCATCACTGCTATTCAAAATGAAGCACTATACGAAATAGTTGAAAACACAATAGTACGTTCTGGTCCACGAATTGTCGACGCAATCGAAACTATAGCTGCACTTATTCATCCAGAACTCTTTGGGTAAGCCTAATTACCCTCCCTTTTTTATTAATGAGATTAACATGTGATTTTACATGAAACCCGACGCAGAGACAGTTCATTTACGGCGTGTTTCCCACTGGAAACTTTACATAATTATACTGTTGGCTGCGTTTGCAATAATCTTTGTTTTATCCCTCAACTTGGGCTATGCAACAATCCCTTTCAGGGACATAATAAGGATACTGACCAATGAAGTTCCGTTGCTAAACAATCTTGTTGATACCACTGGTATCAGCGCCGCAAATGTGTCTATAATTAGTCAAATTAGGCTTCCGCGAGTAATCTGTGGCGCTCTAGTTGGTGCAGCTTTGGCAACTGCCGGAGTTGGGTATCAAGGAATTTTCCGAAATCCCATGGCTGACCCATACGTAATCGGTGCCTCTACTGGTGCATCAATAGGTTCAGCACTTGTAATGGTTCTTGGTGTGGGAGTTGCCCTTTTTGGTGTAAACACTGTTCAAATTTTTGCTTTTGTTGGTTCTTTGATAACTGTGCTGGTTGTTTACACAATATCAAGAGTTGGGTCTAAGGTTCCTGTTACTACACTGCTTTTAACCGGAATCGCCGTAAGCCTGTTTCAAAATGCTATAGTTGCATATCTGAAAACAGTTGCCAGCGACAGAATTCTTCATGAACTAACTTACTGGCTTATTGGAAGTCTCTCTGCCACCGAAAACTGGGATAAAGTGTTCGCTGTTCTTCCGTTTATTATAATCGGTGGAATTATTTCATATATGTATTCGCGGGACTTGAACATACTTGCTCTCGGCGAAGACCAAGCTCAACACCTTGGTGTCGAAATAGAACGCGTGAAAAAGGTGTTACTGGTTTCTGGTGCCCTAATGACTGCCGCTGCTGTTTCAATCAGTGGTTTGATTGGTTTTGTTGGTTTAATAATTCCTCACATCACGCGAGTTTTGATTGGTCCTGATCACCGTGTTTTGATGCCTACTTCTGCGATTGTGGGTGCCGCTTTTTTGATGATGTGTGATGCGGTGTCTCGTGTGATAATGGGTTCTGGTGAGGCTCCTGTTGGTGTAATTACTGCGCTTGCGGGTGCTCCCTTTTTTATATATCTGCTACGTAGAAAAAGGAAAGGATACACAGTATAAGGTGACGAAATCCTATGGTGACTTTAACGATTGATGGCATTGCCTGTTCGTATGGTTCTATTGAAGTCTTAAAAGACATCAGTTTTACTGTTAAAAAGGGTCAGTTCTTAGGCATTCTTGGTCCTAACGGCTCTGGAAAAACTACTCTACTAAAGAGTATAAGCAGGGTTCTTAAACCAAAGAAAGGAGCAATCCTAATAGACGACAAAGAAATCTACGACATGAAAACTATGGACGTCGCCAAGAGGATGGCTGTTGTTCCACAGGTTACTGCGGTTTCGTTTGATTTTACTGCCCTTGAAGTTGTTCTTATGGGCCGCAACCCTCACATGGCCCGGTTCAAGATGGAAGGTAAAGCGGACATAGATATTGCCAAGAATTCTATGCAGTTGACTCACACTTGGGAGTTTGCTGACAGACCCGTAACCGAACTAAGTGGTGGAGAAAGGCAGCGTGTAATTATTGCCCGTGCGTTAACTCAGGAACCAGAGATTCTGCTTTTGGATGAGCCAACAACTCACCTTGACATTTGCAATCAACTGGAAATTATGGATTTGATTAAGAGTCTAAGTGAAACCAAAGAACTGTTGATTGTTGCTGTTTTTCATGACTTTAACTTGGCTGCAAGGTACTGCGACTCTATTATCTTGTTGAAGGACGGCAAGATTGTTGCAGTTGGCAGTTCTGAGGAAACTTTGACTCCTGAAAACGTAAAAGAAGTGTTTAATGTCGACACCCTTGTCAAGAAGCATCCCATTACTGGTTCTTTGCATGTTATTCCGGTTTCATGGCCGCGTAACCAAAAACCAAAGATTCAAGCTGTTCACATGATTTGCGGAGGAGGCACTGGTAGTCAGGTTATGAAGGTTTTGACTGATGAAGGCTACGTGGTTACTGCGGGTGTTCTTAACCTGTTAGATACAGACCAGGAAACTGCAAAGGTTTTGGGTGTTGTAACCTCTAAGGAGGCTCCGTTTTCTCCGATAACTGAAGAGGCGCATAAATCGAATTTGAAGATGATTCGTAAATCTCACGTTTTGGTTATTACTCCAACACAGTTTGGCGAAGGCAACCTGCAAAACCTTGTTGCTGCACAAACCGCGCAAAAAGAAGGTATACCCGTTATCCTTATGGAAGATGGTCCACTGTCCGAGCGGGACTTCACTGGCGGTAAAGCAACCGAGTATATCACTAAACTCAAAGAAAACGGCGCTGTAACTGTAGCAAGTACAGCTGAGCTATTGCAGGTTCTGGAAAAGTACGAAACAAAAACAGAAGCCCAAAAATAAAATGGTGAAAACTTTGACCAAAAAAGGACCCCTTTTCATTCTGCCTTGGCGTTGCACTCAAGCCTGCACCAGTAACTGTCTGCATTGTGGTTTTGCGTCAACACCTGTGGCGACTGATGCACTTGGAACAGAGGAAACCAAACGAATTGCAGACAAAATTTACGACTTTGGGGCAACCTATTTTGGAATCGGCGGCGGAGAGCCCCTGCAACGAAAAGACCTCCCCGAAATAATTGGTTACGCCAAAAGCCTTGGCATGAACGTAAGTTTGATTACTAACGGTTATCATCTGGACGACAAAATCTTAGGCACCCTAGTTAGGCATGGTGTTAGGGTTTCGTTAAGTGTAGACGGAAGCCAATTAGTCAATGATGCTATTCGTGGTAAGGGTGCATATGAAAAGGCTGTAACTGCGATACAGAAAACTTCTGAAGCTGGGATACTGGACTGCCTTGTAGCAACTCTTGCTAACGTTGATTCGACATGTAATAACGTGAGTTCCGAAGAAATGGA
>JAOZIC010000182.1:0-1587 GCA_026014605.1 Candidatus Bathyarchaeota archaeon | reverse complement strand
CTGCAGACTTCTGAGTTAGCTGTTAAACTCAGAAACCGCGACAACTTGAAGGGTAAATGTGGTGTCTGTGAATACCGCGAAATCTGTGGTGGTTGCCGTAGCCGTGCAGAACTCTATACTGGTGACATCTTAGGTTCTGACCCTGCGTGTAGTTATGTTCCTAAGGTTTTGCGTGAACAAAAGTAACATCCCCTTTTTTGGGGTTATGTTGTTCTAGTCAAGAAACTTTGACTAAGCTTTTTTGGTACCTGTCTTGGCAGTCAAGAATTCTTAACAAAAATCCTTTTATTAATTATGTATCAAATAGCTACTTGTTGGAGCCCCCAACATGAAGAAAATCGTACAGCAATTCGGTATGTTACCAATTTCTCTACCACTTACTGAGTTTTCATCATGTAAAACTCGAATGTCTGTTGATGTTGTTTTCAGTCAAAAATCAGTGCCACAATGCCAAATTATAAAAGCATTAAGCCTCCAACAAATTGAATACCTTTACAAACTGAAGGAATAGGAAATGACTCTAACCCAGCAAACCATGAAGATGGATCGACCTTTATTGTATATGATGACTTGGCGTTGCACAAGGGCATGTAATTATAATTGTACGTATTGTAGCTTTGGCTCAAACCCGTACCCCGTTAATGAAATCGATACACAAGGGGGCATCAAAATTGTTGATGAACTTCATGCGCTGGGTGCAAAATGGTTCGGACTAAGCGGCGGTGAGCCTCTTGTTCGAAAAGATGTTTTTGAAATTATTGAACACGCCAAAGACCTTGGTATGAACGTTAGTATGATTACAAACGGTTTTTTTGTTAAAGGCAAAATTTTGGATAAACTAATCCGAAACGAAGTAATGACCGCAGTAAGCCTTGACGGAACAGAAGAAACCAACGACCTTACCCGTGGAAAAGGCTCTTACAAAATCGCGGTCGAAGCAATAAAAAACCTTTCCGAAGGTAATATTTTTGATTGCATTGTAACTACCCTTAACAGGCGTAACGTCTACGAAGTTGACCACATCGTTGATTTAGGTTACAAATACCACGCCACACGAGTAGTTTACCACAATTACATTCCAGTTGGCAGAGCAGCCGAGCACCTAGAGTTGGCGCCTACTCCTCAACAGTATGAAGAGGTTTGGAACCACATCTACGATTTAATGATGGAGTACCAAGGAAAACTAAGCATCAATGTATATTGCCCATTTTTTGCTCGGATTGCAAAACAGCGTGGTATGCCCGATTTTGATTACTGGTTTAACAACGTGTTTTTGGGTCAATGTTTCATCGGCGGACGATACATGGGGCTTTTGGAAAACGGTGATATCCGACCATGTGGCTTTAACGAAGGTTACCGTACAGGTAACATCAAAAAGTCTTCTATGAAAGAAATCTGGAACGAAATGCAAAAATCCGATTTCGCCCTTAAACTCAAAGACCGAAATAACCTGAAGGGCAAATGTGGTGTTTGTGAATACCGCGACATCTGTGGCGGTTGCAGAACCCGCGCCGAAATCTACACCGGAGACCTGTTTGAGTCAGACCCTGCGTGTGCGTATATTCCTAAGGCGTTACGTGAACAGTA
>JAOZIC010000215.1 GCA_026014605.1 Candidatus Bathyarchaeota archaeon | reverse complement strand
TTCCTTGTGTTGACTGTTAACAGTTTTTGGTAAAACAGTGCCAAAACAGCACATAGAGCAATTAATGCAACTAACACCGCCAAAGACGGAAACTCAGGAATTACCGCCGCTTCTATAATTGGATGGTTGTCTTGGTTGTTTGCGTTTATGATGTATGGTGTGTCGCCTATTCCGTCGCCGTCTGTGTCTGTTCCGTTGTAGTTGCTCCAGTGGTTTCCCTGCACGCCGTTATCCCAAACGGTGTTTTGTTCCGAATAAATGGCAACTTGAAAACTGTTTACGAAAACGTTGTGGTATATCTGATTGTTATTTGATGTAATCCTTAAAGTAAACCTAGTGTTTGGGTCATAGCTTACATAACGTGTAATAGTGATGCCCGATTCACCGCAGTTTTCGATAACGTTTTGCTTAACAATGTTGTTAGATGCGCCGTCAATCCAGATGCCATAAGCGCTGTTTTTTATCGTGTTGTCTACAACAATGTTTTCAGAAGAACGCCTTAACAAAATTCCAGTATCTGAACCATCGCTATTTTGTTGTCTGCTTGTTTGTATTTTGTTATCCTGTATCGTGTTGTGGTCAGAATACTTGTCGACTTTGATGCCCATGTTGCTGCTTGTTATTTTGTTGTTTGAGATGATGTTGTTGTGTGACTCACTTTGAACCAACATACTTTCACGGTTATTGACTAACTCGTTATGACTGATTTTGTTATCAGAGGAACCAAAAAGCCATACGCCAAAACCGTTGTTGTCTAAAATGTTGTTTGATACTTCGCAGTGGTTTACGTGAAGAAGATGTATTCCAGTGTGGGCTTTGAAAAAGTAGTTAAAGAAACTGTCCATGCCGTTTCTTATTGTTAAATCTTTGACGGTTACCTTGTTTTGGGTTATTAAAATGACTGGTCCTTGTTCGTTTCCGTCAATTATTGTTGTATGCTTGTTTTCGCCTATAATTGTTAACTCTTTGTTGACTTCGATTTTTCCGTAGTACACGCCTTCCTTGACTTTGATTGTATCCCCGTTTGCGGCGTTGTTTATTGCATCTTGAATGTTGGAGTAGTCTAATGGCACGACTGTGGTGTTTGTTGTTGCGTTTACGTTAACTTCTGGAAAAACAACTAAGAAAAAAGAAATAATCAGCAACAGACAGGCTGTTGCCGTTATTTTTTCCAACCCTCACACCACTACTACCGTGGTAGAATTATTTGAAAAGGATTTTTGTCAAGAAATATTGACCAAAAACTGTATTGCTTGTTTTTGTTTTAGTCAATAAAGTTTGACCAGTTGCCTCAGAGTTGATTTTTTACCTGTGTTTTTAAAAGACTCAACTTCACATATGTTACTATATCATACAACTGGAGCAAAACACGGTGAACACGGTGTTGGACAATCAGCAAAAACTTGCACAAGTAGACAAAAGCAACATGCTCGGCGATTTAGCAAAAACACCTGACTACTGCCGAGACGCAATAAAACGGGCAAAACAGGTAGATGTACCCAAGAAAGTAAACCCAAAAAACGTTATAGTTGTCGGCATGGGCGGCTCAGCCATAGGCGGAGAATTGCTGAAATGTTGGCTGCAAGACCAGTTGCCGATTCCCGTCGAAGTGTGCCGAGACTATGTTCTTCCCGCGTACGTGGATGGGGATTCGCTTGTTTTTGTTAACAGTTACTCAGGAAACACCGAAGAAACCATATCTGCGTTTCTTGAGGCAGTTGAACGAAAATGCACCGTGATAGTAATTACTTCGGGTGGGTTGCTTGAGCAGTTCTGCAAAAAACTTGATGTTCCCCATGTTATTGTTCCTTCCAAGTTGCAGCCGCGTGTTGCGGTTCCGTATTTGTTCTTTTCTTTGCCTGTGTTGTTGCAGAAACTGGGACTAATTGCTAATATCGACGCTGAACTAAAAGAAACCATCCAAGTTATCGAAAAAGTTGGCAAAGCAAACGCTCCAGATGTTTTAACCCAAGAAAATACTGCAAAACAGGTTGCACAAAGTCTGCTTGGAACTGTTCCCGTAGTCTACGCTTACCGCGAGTACTTGGCGGTGGCTAACCGAATCAAGTGTCAGTTCAACGAAAACAGCAAGATTCCAAGCAAATTCGAAGCCTTTCCTGAGCTAAACCACAACGAAACAGTTGGTTACGACGCCCCAGAAACGTTGACAAAAACGTTTTCAGTGCTTCTGGTACGCGACCCCCACGAGCCTGTTGAGCTAAAAAACCGTGTGGATGCTACTTCGAAGCTTGTTTTCAAAAAAGCAGACAAAGTCTTGGAGTTAACCGCTCAGGGTACAAGCAAGTTGGCAAAAATGTTTTCAGTTATAGTTGTTGGCGACTACGCAAGCGTGTATTTGGCGATTCTGCAAAACAAGGACCCCTCACCTGTGCAGATTATTGATAAGGTGAAGTCTGAGTTAGCCAAAAGAAGTGGTATGAAACAAAAGTTTGAAGCCAAACTAGAAAAACTGTAATGTGCATATTACCTTCAGTTGCATTGTGTTTTTATTGGTGAACTCCTTCTAGTCTTTAAGAATTCCAGTTAGATGCGGAGCACAAAAACGATGAAACCACCAAAAGACAAATACGAAATAGTAAGCGAAATGGGAAAACGCCGAGGCTACTTTTGGCCATCCTACGAAATTTACGGCGGAGTAGGTGGATTTATAACCTATGGTCCTTTAGGCTCAGCCCTAAAACGGAACCTGGAAACAAAATTCAGAAAATTTTACCTCCAACCCTTGGCGATAGTTGAGATAGAATCACCAGTTATCATGCCCGGAACCGTATTAGAAGCATCCGGACACGTAGAAAACTTCAAAGAACCCACCGTTGGCTGCGTGAAATGTCAACGCAAATTCCGTGCCGACCATCTGCTTCAAGAATTCGGCAAAATGACCGACACACAAACCGAAAAACTTGACCTAGACGCAGTAATGGAAGAAATACAAAAACTTGGAATCAAATGTCCAGACTGTGGCGGCGACTTTAACAAGGCTGAACAGTTCATGACCATGTTCACAACCACGATTGGTCCTTACAGTGACTCTATCGGTTATGGACGCCCCGAAGCCGCACAGGGTATCTTTGTGGAGTTTAAACGCATTTTTGAGAGCATGCGAAACAGGCTTCCGTTGGGTGTTGCCCAGATTGGTCAAGCGTTGCGTAACGAGATTAGTCCACGGCAAGGTCCAGTACGTCTACGAGAGTTCACGATAATTGATATCGAGTTCTTTTTGGACCCAGAAGACAAAAAATGTTTGATAATTAACGAAGTAGAAAACGAAACATTGCGGTTTCTTTTGGCAGAAAACAAACAAAAAGAAAACCCCGAAATAACAACAATGACCATCAAAGAAGCACTAACTAAAGGAATTATCCAAGAAGAGTGGCTTGCATATTTTATGGCGAAAGCCAAGCAGTTGTTGATTTTGTTGGGTGTTCCCGAGGATAAACAGCGTTTCATCGAAAAACTCGACTACGAACGTGCACATTACTCAAAGCAAGGGTTTGACCAAGAAGTATACTTGGACCGTTGGGGCTGGACTGAGGTTTCTGGTCACAACTACCGAACAGACTTTGACCTTGCCCGTCACATGAACGCAAGTGGTGTTGATTTAACTGCGTTTAAGGAAACTGAGGATGGCGGAAAACGGTTTGTTCCTCATGTTATTGAACCCAGTTTTGGTTTAGACAGGCTTGTTTACACAGTTTTAGAATACGCCTACAACAAACAGGGCAAACGAAACGTTCTGAGCCTACCACGCGACCTTGCACCAATGCACGCTAGCGTATTTCCGTTGGTTAACAAAGATGGTTTGATGGAAAAAGCTGACGAAGTCTACCACATGTTGGCTGATTCGGGTTTTGTTTTGAATTGGGACCACTCTGGTTCTATTGGACGAAGATACGCCCGAGCCGACGAGGTTGGAATTCCTATCGGAATTACTGTGGACTACCAAACGCTTGAAGACAACACCGTTACTTTGCGTGACCGTACAAGCTGGACTCAGGTAAGAACCAAACTTGATGAACTTCCAGAACTTTTGTGCAATTACTTTGCTAACAAAATCGACTTTAACGGTCTTGGAACCTTAATTGAACGCTAAAAACGCTTGGAAAATGTTGCACAAGTAAACGCTTTAAACTAATGGTTTTTAAGAGACTCCAAACAATTCATTCCTTGTGGCACTAACCAAATAATGAGGCACAGACATGGTTTTTCCAGTAGAGACAGAAGAACGAGTGAAAAGGCAAGCTCTGAACGTTTCACGCGACCATCTCAGAGAAGTAGTCGATGTTTCACGTAAGATTTCGCAGCTAGTCAGCGTTTTCGTAGAAGGCGACCAAGCTCAAGCTACGCAACTATTTGAGGACATCAAAAAAGCAAGAGATGGCGTTGACGCAACTCAGCGAGCAGTTTCCCGTGAACTGGCAGAAATTGGAGCCATTCTGATGAGCCGTGAAGACTTTTTGCGTTTCACCAACGTGACTGGCGACATTGCTGATTATTGTGAAGGTATCGCATTTAGGCTTGTAAAAATTATGGAACGTGGATGGAACGTTCCAAAAGAAATCAAGGAAGATTTGGTTAAGCTTTCTGACGCTGTTTTTGACACGATTTCAAAGCTAAGAGAAACCGTGACCACACTAAACTATGGCGCTACTAAAGCTATAGAAAAAGCCCGCGAAGTAGACGCTGCGGAACGTGTGGTAGACACGATTTATCGGCAACTGGAAATCGACATAATCGACAGCAAAATGGATCTTCCACCATTGTTTATGCTCTTAACCGTTGTTCAGCACTTGGAGGACGCCGCAGACAAAGCAAAAGATGCTTCAGATGCTGCCCGCATACTTGCTTTCACGATTTAAAGTGAATCTGCATGTCTGAGAAGATTGAAACTGAACTCGTGGACAACTATCTTGTAGTTTGGAACCCTGTAGAGGGTTCTTTGCTCTACAAACAGGGTTACTACGGTAAACCGCTTGGTATTCCTAAACCAAAGATTCCAGAATTTGATGTTCCACTGATTTTGGATTTGATGGAAGGTCTGTACCTTGCTGAAACCAAAAAAATTTCTGTTCATACTGGAAAAGAAAAAAAGGCTGTTACTTTTTCGCGGTTGCGCCAAAAAGCAAGAAAACTCTACGACGATTTCGACGTCAAATACGCAGTTTACCACGACCTAAGGGGATTAAACCTGATTGTTACCCCCGGAATAAAGTATGGTTGCGATTTTGCGATTTACCAGCAGGGTCCGGGTGTTGACCATGCGCCTTACATGGTTTCTGTTCGTAAAGCAAAGGACGAAATAACCGCAACTGATGTGGTAAAGGCTGGGCGGTTGGCTACAACTGTGCGTAAAAGGTTCATTATCGCGATACCTGACCTAGAAGCCGAAGACATACGTTACCTTATCTTCAAGTGGTTCAAGGCATAACCACAGGTTATTTCAAAAGTTTTAGCTGTATCTCTGGCAACATTTCGTTCTGGAACCGTTTGATTCCTAATGTTGTAATCTTGTAGTTGCCTTCCTCGGTTTTTGTTGCCAAACCTTCCCTTAGCAGTTCGCCGAGTCTGGTGCTTGTTATTTTCGAGTTTTTGCCCAGCACTGTTTGTAGTTCGTCTTTGGTGAGGTTGTCTTTTGGTTGTCCTAACCTGTTTGCGATGTACGTTGCCAGCAAATGCAGTAACAAGGTTTCGTTTGCTGTGAATTTTTGTTTAGAAACCAAAATAACTGGTCCTTCAGGCGAGATAGCGATTATGTTTTTTGTGTAGTCTATGAGCTCTTCTAAATCAACTGTTAACATCGCCTTTTTCACAGTTTCCAATGCGGGAATCATTTCACAAAAAAACTTGTTTACGCTACTCCAGACTTGGTCTGCGTCGCCCGAGAATGTTTGTTCGGTGTCTTGGTATTTGATGGTCACGGTTACGTTTTCTTTGCTCAAGCAGTTGCGCCTCGGAGCTTTTCCAGAATCTCGTCTTCTACCCAACGTTCACCCTGTGTGGTCAACTTAAAATCTGGTTTAGCGGGGTCGGGTTTGAATACTATTCCACGTTTGGTCATCTCGTTAAGTCGTGCAGGAACCATGGACCGAATACCGCTTGAAGCTAACAGTTTTTTGATTTGTGCCGCTGTGCTGGTGTTGTTGTCGCAGGCAAACAAGATTAAGGCAATGGACTCGTAGTGTGTGAGTTTTTCTCGGGTTGTGATGATTGGTCCTTCGGTGGTTAACTCGATTATTCCGTCCAGTTTGGTTTGGGTGGATGCAGAAAGGTTAGATGATATCAGTCCGCCGACTTCGTTGACGAACTGTGGGGGCATGGTTTTGAGTGTTTTTAGTATCTCTTTTGCGGTTTCTCCTTCTACAACAATCTCTCCAAAAGGAGCCTTAACCCGCACACGAATCTTACCCATTGTCGCCTTGTCCTCCACCTAAAATATGCACATAGCCTTATCAGT
>JAOZIC010000172.1 GCA_026014605.1 Candidatus Bathyarchaeota archaeon | reverse complement strand
CCATCAAAAACCAGCTCATCCTGACCCCCAACAAGGTTACAGTAAAACATGGGCACACCATTCTTTGCGGATTTTTCTTTGAGAAGCTTGTTTCGTTCCAGATGCTTGCCAACAAGAAACGGAGACGCAGAAATATTAACAACCAAATCCGCACCCTTCCTTGCCAGAATATCCGTGACTTTGATGTCGTAGTCTGTGTCCCACAGGTCTTCACAGATTTCCACACCCAGTTTGATGGTTTTACCGTTAACAGTTACCGTAACAGGCGCAATCTGAGCCCTATCAAAGGGTTTGAAGTAACGGTCTTCATCAAACACGTCATACGTAGGCAAAAGAGTCTTGTAAACCACGCCAATTAACTTGTTTTTCCGGAACACCGCAGCCGCGTTGTACAGGTCTTTACCAGAATAATCAACAAAACCAACAACAGCAACAACGTCCACCGTGTTAGACGCAACCAACTCGTCAAGAACCCTTCTGTTCTTTTGAACAAAACCGTTCTCAAGCAGCAAATCCTGAGGCGGATAACCAACAAGTGCCAACTCAGGAAAAACAACCAAATCCGCACCACAACGCTTCGCATCCAAAAGGAACTGTTTAATCTTGGCTGCGTTGCCCTGTAAATCGCCAACTGTAGAATTAATCTGCGCCATTGCAACCTTCACAGTTTTTCCCTGCCCTTTTATCTGAACTCTGAAAACATGTTACCTAACTTAAACTAATCGCAACTGAAAAATAAAAAGTATCGCGGAACCACAAAACAATGCCTACTTGAGCATCATCTGCGTGAACCGCTCAGCCTCAAACGGTTCTAGGTCCTTGTAGTCCTGACCCACACCAATAAACAGAATCGGCTTACCCGTAACATAGGTAACACTCAGCGAAGCCCCACCCTTAACATCAGCGTCAACCTTTGTTAGAATATTCGCGTCAACGCTCACACTTTTGTGGAACTCCTCAGCCTGCAAAACAGCGTCGTTACCAATCAAAGCGTCGATAACCAAAACCGTCAAATCAGGGTCAACAACCCGCTTCACCTTAGCAAGTTCGCTCATAAGGTTCTTATCGGTCTGGATACGACCCGCAGTATCAATCAAAACAACATTAATCCCGCGAGACTCCGCATGACTAATCGCGTCATACGCAACAGCCGCAGGGTCAGCACCATACTTGTGCTTAATCATACGAACACCCAACTTTTTGGAATGCTCCTCCAGTTGCTCGATAGAACCTGCACGGTAGGTGTCGCTGCCGGAAAGAACAACAGAGTAACCCTTGTTCATCAAAAACTTGGTAACCTTGGCAATCGTAGTGGTTTTACCTGTTCCGTTGATGCCAACAAACAAAATAATGTAAGGCTCATTCTGTTTACGTTTCTGGTCGATACTGGCAAGCAAATCAAAAGTTTCTTTAGTAGTCAAAATTTCAATCAAAACTTCGTGAAGAGTATCCTTCACAAGGTCTTTACGGTCACCCAAACGGTTAACCTGAACACCCTCAAGGCGTTTCTCCAATTCATCCGTAATATAATACGCAACGGGCACCGCAACATCGTTTTCAATAAGATTAAACCGGAACTCGTCTAAAATCGGACGCAGCTTTTCGGCTTTAAGTTCAGTTACAACAATCTTGCTAACGGCGTTACTAAGCCCCTTTCTTAGCCTGTCGAACACCTGATGCGTTCTCTCCTTGCCTAGCCTTTGAAGTTATCTCCTCAATCTGTTCACGGTTCGCCTGAATCCTACCAAGAACCTGATCAAGCTGCTGACCCAAAATCTCACGAGTTTTATCCATCTCTGCTATGCGAGATTCCAGTTCCTCTTTGGTTTCATTTACAGTCTTTTCAACAGCAACATCAGCGCCGATACCAACAACAACAGTCTTCGCAGAATCCAGCTTGGCTTTAACATACGAGCCACCGCCGATTGGAACAAAAAGTTCACTGCCTTTCTTTTCTTTTTCTAGTCCTTCCAAAGTAATTTTTGAGACCCGCATCTCGGTAATCGCAGAGTTCACCATACTGATTCTGGACTGCAACTCGTTTACAGTGCCTTCCAGGTAACGAAGCTCCATCGCTAAACGGCGAAAGGTTTCCTCATCACTGGACAGCGTCTTCCGCTCCTGGAGTCATCTTCTTTACTAGAAGATTTGTAATCTCTTTTGGAGAAATTTCTTCAACCTTAGAGATGCTCATCTGGAAACGTTTGACTCTGTGTTTGCTTCCCAGCAACATGTAGACTTTCTCTACTGCGTCTTCAGGTTTGGTTGCGCGAACTTCTTTTTTGAATTCTGTTTGAAAGTTTGGTTTTCTGATTTTTCCTATTACTCGGAAGACTTTTACTTCACTCATCTTACTTCACCACATCCAATACTTGTCCTATTATGAACATTTCGGGTCCAGTCGTTAACATACCAACTACCGCCCCATTACTGTTTCCCATCAGGCCAGTAGCAACATAAGGTATGCCGCCGTTAACCGTTCCCACATCAACGTGAACCTTTAACACGTCCTCCAACACGGCGCGCTCCTCATCCTTCAACTGTGGATGTGCTAACACACCTTTATTTGTGGCGGTTGCAAGCGACCCAACATACGGCAAACCCGCAATCTCGTTAGGAACAACCTCAACGCCCAATGTGTCTTCGATTTGGTTCACGTCAGCTTTATCCAGCCTCGGGTCAACAACAGCGCCTTTGTCGTTTGATAGCACCATGTTGCCGTAGGCTGTCTTTTTTGTATCCATTACAGTAACGTTAAGGTCACAAGCCGATTTAATAGCTTCGACCTCGTCGTCTGTTGCAAAAGAAGGCAAAAGTACGCCATTAGAATTAGCGCAGGCTAAAACACCATTAATTACAGATTTACCCACAGTTGTTGCAATGACTTTAACCTTCAACCATTCCGCAACCTTATTTCGTTTAGTTTCTGGAACCTGCGGCGGAAGGATTGCAATTTTGTCGTTGACAAGTGAATAAACCCCGATGCTTGCGTTTCCAAAGACATCAAAAAAAAAGAGTGTCAAAGTTATTCTCCTTCAGCGAGAAGAACAGTTACTACTCCTTCTTTGTCTTTGACTACGCGAACTCTGATTTTTCGTGGAGGCTTTTCGATTCCTCGGCTCCAAAGTTTTTCGTTAACTTCGTTGTCGATTACTAAACGTTCAGCCTCTTCTTCGTCCTCATCTACTTCTGTTTGGAGTTTCATGTGTTTGGCTACAAAAGCTCTTACAACTCTTGCAGCTTTAGGAGCACGTTTCTTTCGTGGAGCAATCCAAACTTTGCGCAACGGAATGGTGTAGAACCTTTCCTCGACGATGTCTTCGTCTTTGAGTGACAGTTTTTCTTTTTTCGCTGGTTTTTTAGCTTCCACGAATTCTTCTTCATCTTCTTCGAATTCTTCGTCTTCTAGTTCCTCGTCTTCTTCGGGAACTTCAGAGTCTAACTCTTCTTCAATTTCGTCTTCTGTTTCTTCTAATTCTTCTTCAATCTCTTCTTCTACAGATTGTTCTTCTTCAACTTCAACGTCATCAACAGATGTTTCCATAATCTTGTTTCCCTCAAGCCTTTATCTTTCTTTGACGCCAGCGTCTCCGTTTAGGATTAGACCTGACGCTACCACTTGTTTTGGCTATAACCCATGTTGGAACAGGTTTCTTCTGTTTTCCAGCTTTGGCGAGCCTCAATTTCTTAGCGGTTGGTTTGTTTCTTGCCGTTTTTTATACTCTCCTAATTTTGTAATCTCTACGCCCTGACTGTAGCCTTACGAGAAGCTCTTTTAGCTGTTCATCAGTAATGGGGATATTTATTCTTCCCTGTTGTGCTAACTGAAGTAGCTGCATTTCGAGCTGTTGCGTAAACTCTGGTTTAACCATTTGCAGGTTAGTGAGCCGGCTTCTCGCTTCAGGTGTAAGTATTCTGCGAAGAAGAGACTGTTTTTGATTCTCCATCTGCTGCTGAGCCTGAGCTTGTCGTTGCTCATCTTGCATTCTTTGTTGCAGCTCGAGCATGCGTCTTTTTCTAAGAGAATCCAGTTCATCTTCGCTCAACTATTCTACACCTAATATTTTGCGAGTGCAGGTTCTGTTTTCTCAAGTTCCTTTTTTATTTCGGTGGACAGCCTGTCAAGTAGGCGTCTACCTTCACTTGTTACTACTCTTCCTTCGGTTCTCTGAGGTTTCACTAAACCAGCTTTTTGAAGTTGGTGAAGTGCATTTCGAACAATTGCTCCACTGCCTTTGGCTGCGTGTTCTGGTTGTGCGCCTCGGTCGATTCTTCCGCCGTATTCTTGGCGTAGTTTTTCAATTCCGATTGGTCCTTTAACGTATACTTTACGTAGAATTGAGGCACAACGTACAAACCACCAGTCTGGGTTTGTGGGTGGTCTAATGTTTCGAGCCCCAGTTTTAACAAATTTACTCCATGCTGGTGGAGTCACTACATCTAATTCATCTTTTAGATGACTGGCTAACCTCTCGATGAGAATCGCTGGAGGAATGTCATAAGGTGTCGGCAAGGCTTCTTCTTCCTGATTTTCCTTCACTAAGGGAAAAGGAATGTCTTATATTAGTTTCGTGGTTGCACAAACCAACTTGGTGGCTTTTGATGTTTATTTCACTGTTTTTTCTTGCGTTTAAACAACAAAAACGTGTGACCACGAACTTCCACAAGTTCTGCCTCGGTTTGCTCTGCAATCTTTGCGGCGATGTTTTTTGCTTCTTCTTCTTGCAGTGCAGTTTTGAGAATTTTTGCTTTAATCATCTCGCGGGCTTCTAGTTGTTTGGCAACCTCTACTATGACCTGTGCTGTTGCGCCTTCTTTTCCAACATGAACTGTTGCTTTTTCTGCGCTTAGGGCACTTTTTATTCTGCTTTTCATTTTGGGTGTTAACACTGTTTGTTCCTGCCTTTTAGTGGAATACGCGAATGGTGACCACAATTATAGCATGTTATTACTAAGTGAGGTTCCCTTCTCTGTTGTATTCTGGTACGACAATTTACTCCGGGCAAAATAAAGCTTTTACATTGCCTACAAACAAGCAGCCTGTACTCTTTGGGCAACCTCATTCGGGTTCTCATGGCTATTCTGCGTGCAATCTGAACGTAACGCTGAGCCCTTTCGGGGTTTTCGTGCATTACTTCTTTTGCTAAACCAAAGAGTTTGTGAACACGTTCCAGAGCTATTTGTTTGTTTGAAGTCATCGCAAAATATCCTTGTTGTGTTATAGGCATTAAGTTTTGTGAGAACTAAAACACAAAATAACTCACCAACGCTGCCAAAATCGAAACTGCCGTTGCTGGAATCAAATATTTGAAGCTCTTATTTATCGACGCCTTGAAGTATTGGGCAGTGAAAACCAAGCACAGGTGCGTTGGGGCTAGCATGTAACCTAGGTATGCCATTATGTATAGCAGGCTTACGTTTTGAGCAGTAAACACCACCGTTTCCGCTAAGATTGGCACACTAAGGGCGATTGCTCCCGAAGTAGAGCCCATTAGAAACGCCAGAACTGCTGGGACTACTGCGAGAATTATGGTTGCGTCTGTGTTGCTGTTTGCTAATGCGTTTCCTAATATTTCTGAGGCACCTGATGCAACTGTAACGTTTTTGAGCAACATAGCGCCGAACGCAGCTAAGGTGACTGCCCATATTGCTTTATGTTTTAGAATTTTGGGGAGTTCTGTTGTCTTTTTTGTTATTATCAAAATAGTAATTGCACCAACACATGTGGCGATTGCAATATCCACGTTTAATGCGGCTGTTAAAACAACTGTTATGATTATTGGCAGAAAACTAACAACCAACGTTTTGAGGTTGCCTTTGCTACTTTGTTGGGGTTGTATTTTTTCTGTTTTAGTTTGTTTGGTGTTTCTTAACCCCCAAAAGTACCCCGCTGCAACCATCACAAGAACTACCAAGATTTGCCTGACGATAATCGCATCTAAACTAATTCCGGTTAACGCAGACGTTAAGACAATAAACTGGGTCGCAGGATAAACTGGAATAATCACGTGCCTGAACCAGATGTTGATGAAACTTTTCTTTGTGTCGTCCAAACCAAGTTTGTCTGCTTCAGCATCAACCATCGGTGCTGACATTAATGCGCCGCCTGCTACAGGCATCAACCCGATAACTGCAGGAAGAACACTTACTATGATTTTGGAGTTTTTGACGTATGCTCCTAGGCTTTGGGTTAAATCGTTTACAAGTCCTGTTTCTTTGTAGAGTACGCTCATGAGTATAATGAAAAAGCTTGCAAAAACCAGCGACAATGTGGTCTGGTCTACGCACGTTTCCAGTAGCACTGTTCCGGTTTCCAGTAGTCCAAGCGAGAAAAAGCCCATCAGAAACGCTGAAACGGTTAACGAGATGCCTAATCCTACTTTTTTGTAAATCAACACAAGAAAAACTGCAATTGAAACAACAAAAACAAGCAGAGGATTAAACAAACTCACCATAATACTCCATTACTGTCTTTGGGCAACATAGCATTGTTTTCAACTTAAAAGGATTAACTGTTTGGTGGGAAAATAATAAGTTCACAAAA
>JAOZIC010000135.1 GCA_026014605.1 Candidatus Bathyarchaeota archaeon | reverse complement strand
GAATACCGCATGATTTTCTTTGCTTTTTCTCTCATTTGCGGTTGATAACAATGCACCAAACATTTACCGCAAGTAGATTTTTCTTCTTGAAAAGGACACTTATCCAAACGCGTGTAAGCGTATGATAAAAACTCGGTGCATTCGTCACATAACTGACCGTTAGTGCCATGCTTGCCTTTGCAGTAAACGTGAACCATATTGTTTATGGTCTTTTTCTCCCTTGTTATTCGTGGATGCTGAGTAGCCATTTATCGGTTCCCTTCATGAAAACACTTTTTTCAATAGCCAAACATTACTATGAAATATTCTTCATATGTATTATCGTTGATTTAAACCATTTGGTCAAACACACAATCAGCAAACACATGAAGAAAAAAATCTCAAAAATTAAAAAAAATACAAAAAATAGTGTTAGAGCCTAGGCTCTGTACGTTGGTTCAGCACGTTTCTTTTTGTCGCCCGGACCCTGAATCTTCGGCAACGGAATAGGAGGCGGGATATTGATTGTTCGACAAACAAGGATAGTTTCCAAGAACACAACATTAGAAATAGACTGCAAAATCACGGGTGGAGGCGGTTTTTTGTCTTTGTGCTCTTTTAGAATGGTTTCAAGCTCTTCTGGTGTTCCAGTTACGTGGCTGGTTCCTTTCAAGCTGATTTGAGCCACAGCAGGGTTGTAGTTAATCGTGAAAACAAAAGGAACATCTAACATGTTCTCGTCTTTTTTGTTGACACCAACAACATTAAGGTTGGTTGCTATCTTTATCGGAGGAATGGGCTTTGTTGGGTCCCAAAAATTTTCAGCAGATATACTCTTGACTAAAACGCGTACATTAACCATTCTAGGCAACTCAAAGAAGGCTTAGTCCAAGTTTGATATAAAACTTGGCTAAGTTAGGACTGTTGCTTGTAACGAGTTAAACCACAGTGACCGCATGTGTATCGGTTGCCGTGGTCAGCCATAAAGTATCCAGGTCCGCAACGTTCACAACTGGGGCGGTTTCGTGTTACTTCGTTGCCTTCAATTTTGTAGTAGGAAGCGGTTCCTGAACGTTTTCTGCCTGTTTTTTCTTTAGCTTCTTTTTTGGGCATGTTTACTCTTCCTCCTCTTGGGCGTCTTCATCTTCTGCTGGTGCTTCTTCAGCTTTTGCAGGTTTTTCTGGTGCTTTATTCTTTTCTAGTAGATGTTTAGATTCTACAAGTTTTGCTTGCTCAACTGATTCGTAAACGTTTGCTTCGCCAACGGCAACCATCGAACCAGTTTTGGTTTCAAAATTGCCTACACAAACTAAGTCGATATTTGTTCCTAAAATCGATGCAAGCTGACTGCGAACATCAGCACGAGATGGAGTGCCGCCTGTTTGGGCATGGTCGATACTGAATTTTACTTCTCGTCGTTTAAGCAAAGGATTCTGCTTTTTTGAAATAATGTTAACCTTCATTGCTACACTTCCGCAGGTTGTTGAATTGACACATCCCTCTTACTTTAGCTTTTCGAAGAAACTTGCATTAAATCGACAATACGGCGCATGTTTTCCCGTGATTCTGCCGAAACTTCAACCACCACAATACCCACATGAGGTTGACCATAAACAACAAACGCGCCGTCAGGAGCAGACAAAACAGTAACAACCGTAAGCAGGTCCTCTTCGCCGTCAACCATCACCTTAGTAACACCCTTTTTTGCTACAGCGCACTTTATCGCATCCCATGCCTCGTTTGTTATTGCTCCCGCGGGATTTGAAACAAACAAGGTTTGGTCAGAATCAACTTCTATGGGCTTAATCGGTTTTCTCATAGTTTTGTTATCAACAATCAACACGTTCAAAGAAATACCCGACGCAATAAGGTCTCGTGAAACTATGTCGCCTACAGAAATTATCATGCACGGTTTTTGTTTTTGGATATGCTGTTTTAGCTGTTCCATTGTTGTTTCAAGGGGACCTTCAAACAAAAGCCCCTGAGGATTCTTGAGCTCGTCACGTAATTCATCGGTTAAGATGAGTATAGCGGTGACCTACCTTACACGAAGTGCGTAGTGACCCTTCTTTTTCACTTTCATAGACCGAGCAATAGCTGAGCCTTCAGGGTCAATTATTACTACAATGCCGGAAAAGTCGTCGCTCAAGTTAGAAGCGTTACAGTTAGGACAAATCGAACCGTCAGAAATAAAATGACAATCACGACACGCTTTATCAGTCATGTCTAGGATTCACCCTCTGGTTTAGCTGCCGCGGGCTCTTCTTCTGAGCCGCCTTCCAGTTTCTCAACATCTTTTGCTATCCACTCAAGCTTTCCAAGGAATGGCTGCCGAGCAGTTACACCAATTTTTCCTGAACCGCCGCTGCGACCCAAAGAAACTGCGGTGATTCTGACTCTGACGCGGTCGCCTGTTGTTAGTTTTCGTTTGCTTTCTTTGCCCATCAGAACTCCTTGACGTTCGTCGTAGGAGATGTAATCGTCCATTAGTTGAGAAACGTGCAAAAGTGCGTCAACAGGTCCAATGCGGATGAATGCACCGAATTCGGCGATTTCTACTACTTCGCCTTCGATTACTTCTTGAATTTTTGGATAAAAAGTAAGTAGTGCAAATTTTACTTTGTGAAAGGTTGCGCCGTCGCCTGGAATGATTTTTCCGAACGGGTTAACGTCTATGTTGGTTACTGCGATTACGTAACCAAGTTCTTCGTCCACCATACCGTCGTACTTCAGTTTGAGCTGTTCGTAGCCTACGGTGCTGATTTCTTCTCCAAACCTTTCTGGAGGTATGCGAATTGCATCTTCAAGAGTTACGAGTTTAAACACTCAATCTCACCTATTTTGTAATTTGATGATTCTTACAAGAAAGTAACTACTTTGTGGGCATATTACTTTCGTCTCCAAATAAGAAACAACCCCTCATTTATAAGGCTATACTGAACCGTCAAGCGCTAACCGCCGTTTTTGCCTCAAAAAAATCACAGCAACCCCAGCAGCCCGCAACCGTTTACGCAGTTCTTTATCGTTTGTGGCAACAGGACACTTCCACTCAGAAGCCACACGCAAAACTACGTCGTCAAAGGTTTCCGAGGGACTCCTTTCAACCTCAACAAAACAACATTTTTTACTAAACTCGATAGCAGACAACGCCTGCCTCTGTGTTTTCAACGAGGAAGAGTCACAAAGTCCTTGAAGCTCGGCCAGTGTTGAAGACAATAAAACAGGTTCGAACCGCTGTTTTAGAAGGTCAGCTAACTCTTCAAAAATGTCTACTGTGAACTGGGCGGGAACAAAAAAGAAGTTGGCGTCCAAGATAACTTTGATTGGCTGCGGTTTTGAAGTCGCCAAATTGTTTTTCTCCAACGCGGTTAGATGCTTCCTACCCGTATTGTCCGGTATTCAGTTATTTCTCCTGTGTCTGCCCATATGCCCACAGCGAGGCGGTCAACATTTAGTGGATAAACCTTGTCCAGTGGAATGGTAACGTACCAGTATGGAATTAGTTCTAGATTGTCTTCTCTGAGGTGTGGCCAAAGTTCCGCGGTTACTTCGGATTCTACGATGTCAAATTCAGATATGGTAACATCATTTACTGACCACGAGAACTCATTGACATGCGCAATTGCTATTTGTATTGCTTGCAGCTCGGAGATGTTGACTTCGGTACTGCCTACGGTGAAAAGGAACCACCCGTCAGTAAACATCTCTAAAACGCCGTTATCGTAATTTAAGGTCAAACCTTTAGCTTGATATCCAATACCTTCAGTTGTGTACATCCACTGGAATTGGGTGTCTGGTCCGTCAGTTATTATTTCAAGTTTTAGGTCGCCCATGATAATCGCGGTGTTCTCCACATTGCTGATAGTGTCTAACATGTTTTTCATTGGTGTAAGATACGAAATACCTGCATAGTTTTGGTACCGGTCGATAAGTCCCTTGGCAGATTCTATAAGGTCAATTGGTTGTTGTTCATAGTAAACTGGTAACCCTTCAATGTAGTCAAGGCGGTACCGTGACAGGGTTTGGTTTCTGAACCTGAAATCTACGCCCAATTCGCTGTTATCGGTAAGGAGTGTGTAAGCTAATACTTCTTCTACAACTCCACCCAAGTCGGGGCGGTATTCTACTGTGTTTCGTTCCAGTCGTGCTTGGTATTTACTCAGGTCAAGCTGGATTACATCTTTTAGAAAGTTGATTACACGATCAGTTGAAATGCCCCACCGCAATAGCCGTTCATGGGCTGTTTGCAGTTTGTCAAACTCTTCTTGCAATAGGTCTTGTTCTGCAGCGACCTCGTTCAAAGACAAGAACTGGGTATAAGACAGCCCCGCCATTAAAACGATAGCAATCATCAAAACGCCAAAGACTGTTTTCCACTTCAATGGGAAAGATGTTGGTGTTTTGGGTTGGATGTCGGGTGTGTCTTCTACGATTTGCATGGTCATAACTGCGGCTTTTCCGAAGGCTGACAGCTTGTATCGTCCGTCATCTAGTTTTGTTACAAGTTCACCAAGGTTTTCTAGGTGGTATGTAAGGTGGGAGCTGGAGATTCCAAGCTCTTCTAATATGCGTGAGAAGTTTTTGGGTTTTTCTGCAAGCATTCTTAGGATTCTGCGGCGTGCGGGATGCTTTAAGGACGTAAACATAATCGAGTAGGTTTCTTCGCCTGAGTCTGACATTTTTTACCAGCCTATTACATTATTGTACAGTATTGTAAGTAAGCTTTGTGTTCTATTCCATGTTTAATGTTAAACGGTAAAAAGTATTCAAAAAATTTATACGAAGTAACAATATATCAGATATATGGGGCTGAATTTGGCGGGGAACTTATTTGAGGATGTACTGCAAACTATCGAGAACTGGAATCCAAAAGACCAGTACACAACAGAAACAAAATACAGAGACGACCTATTGCTGTTTTTAAGACAGAGACTAAACCAATCTGAAAGCAGCATATTTAGTTCACCACTGTGGAACTCTAGCAACTCAAGACAACACCTTATCAAAAAAGAGGCAGGTAGAAGCCTAGCAGACATCGGCATAGACAACAAAATCGGCATTGAACTTAAACGAAACCTCAAAAGAAAAAGCCAAATAAACAGGCTGGTAGGTCAAGTGGTAGACTACCTAGATGGATACTCCCACGTGATTATCGTTTTGTGTGGACAACCAGAACAAGAAGCCGTTGAAGTTCTAAAACACAACCTAAGAAGAATCATCCAAGCAGCGGCTACGCTCTATGAACAGGAAAAACTAATAAAAATAGTATCAAAAGACCAAATCTAAGAAAACTAGCCTTGGATAAGCCCGTACCCAATAAGCCGCCAACGGTTTGCAATTTTTCGGCTTATGGCTGCTCGTGCACCTTCTTCAGCACATACAGGCCTAACCAGTTTCAAGGTGACAAGATGCTTTTTCGTAGATATGACAGTTCCAACAGTAATCGTTGTACCAACATCCAAGATGAGGCGTTCACCCTTGATTATGTTGTCAACCTGCACAAGCTCTTTAGTTCCGATGGCACGTTTCAGAAGCGTAGTTTCCAAAACGATTTCGTCACGGGTCGGAGGAAGCATATCAGGTTTTCCAACCAGATTACCAGTAAGTCCATCAGCCTTAGTTAACGAGGGGTCCAAGTATGTTCCCATTCCAACTAATCCGCCGCTGTGGGCTTCTTTTACGTTTTTTCCGCCTGCACTCAAGCTGATTATTTCTGTGAAAATGGGTTCGTAGAATGTTCTGCCCATTTTTTCTACTTTGATTCCGGGGCGGATTTCGATTTTGTCGCCAACACTTAGTTTTCCCTGAGAAATACTACCACCAATTACTCCACCAGTTAGGTCGTCTGCGGATGCTCCAGGTTTGTTCACGTCAAACGAGCGCACCACATACATTCTTGGGGGTTTGTTTGGGTCGTGCTCGGGGGTGGGGATGTTTTGTTGCAGGGCTTGTAGCACTACGTCGATGTTTACGCCGTGCTGTGCAGAAACGGGGATGATTGGTTTGCCTTCGGCTATGGTTCCTTTTACGAATTCGGTGATTTCTTTGTAGCTTTCTAGGGCGCGTTTTTCGTCCACGATGTCGATTTTGTTTTGTATAATGATGATGTTAGTTAATCCCGCCAGTTCAATTGCGGCGAGGTGTTCACGTGTTTGGGGTTGTGGACATTTCTCGTTAGCCGCAATTATGAGCATTGCGCCGTCCATTACGGTTGCTCCGGACAGCATGGTTGCCATAAGGGCTTCGTGTCCGGGTGAGTCTACAAAGCTTACTGCTCGTACAAATTCGCATTCGCCTCCACATTTGGAGCATGTTGGGGTTGAGCTGTAGCATTGGGGTTCGTCACAGTTTGGGCATTTGTATATTGGGGCGTCGGCGTAGCCTAGTTTTATGGTGATGCCTCGTCTGAGTTCTTCGCTGTGTTTTGCAGCCCAGACTCCGGTGATGGCTTCAACTAGGGTTGTTTTTCCGTGGTCTACGTGACCGATGGTACCTATGTTGACTTCTGGTTGTTTCGGTAAAGGCGCTGCCTTCTTTCGCAGTTTACGAGCAGGTGTAGATGCCATAGTAATCATAATTCCTTAC
>JAOZIC010000187.1:4297-6784 GCA_026014605.1 Candidatus Bathyarchaeota archaeon | reverse complement strand
GCCGCGAGGTTCGTACTAGGATTTTTTTTCTTTGGAAAAACTGTTGTTGAATGTCCTCGGTGAAATCTATCATTGTTTTGCCAAGGTCAGTAAGCCGGTATTCTTTGTTGTCTACGTCGGGTTCAATCAGGTCGGCGTTTAGCAGATATTTCAGGTGGTACGCGAACCGTCCTGCGTCCCTGCTGGGGTTTAGTTTCAGAACCTTCATGAGGTCTGTGTAGGATTGCGGTCCTTTATCGACCAAAGTAACAAGAAGTTGCATACGCAAAGAAGAACTGGCCGCTTTGAGAACTTTCAATCCCGATTTTCGCCGACGTCTTGGCATCCAACATTCACCAATACCAAGCTTATATGATGGTCTAGTTTAAAAAATTAAAGTATAACCCAAAAATTTGCTACATCAAATTTGACCAAAAATGTGGTTCAAAAGAGCACAAAACATGAAAACTCCTAAAAAATGCCAGTTACAAAAAAGAGAGGGATGGAGTGCCCAAAAAAATGTGGGCACAACAAAAGGTTACTTCGATTCTTCGGCGCCCCAAATCATGTGTGCTGGTTCTGAAGCAACATATTTTCTGACGAAACAAACGTCAAAGTAGCTTTCTGCGCTGTTTGCAGTCCACCATGAACCCAAGGTGATGCTGTTGATGCTGTTTTGTGTTCCAGTAATGCTTTGAACTTCACCGTCGATTACATATTCTCTCGTATTGTTCGAAACTCTGACGCAGAACTCGTGCCAGTCATTGGTTCGAGACACGTTTGAAATGTAGTATGTTGAGCCTACTCTGTATACATAATGAGTTGTGCTAACGTTTTCGTGGACTTGAATGGCTGCTATTTCGGAGGTTCCGCATGGAAGTAAGCCTTGAGTTTCGTGTCCTCCGGATTGCTGATCCCAATAGAATGTGTGCACAGATACGTTTGTGTACCCCAGTGAATCTAGTCGGATAAAAGATGGGTCTATGCCGCCTTTGAAGCCATTTGAACCTTCATATACATGGTCTGAGGAGATTGCCGTTGTTCCAGTGCTGTTCCAGTTATCTAGGGTGTCTTCGAAATCCTCAAAGAATATGAACGTGTTTGTGCCATTACTTGTTGAGTTGGCTTCAGAATTACCATAGTAAAGGTATATCGTAGCATTCGAAGAACTTAGATCGTCGGCAACTTCAACCCAAAAAATGGCAGTATCTGAGTTGATTTTGTATTGCATCCAATAATCCAGCACAGTTTCGCCATCACCATCAGTAAACCGGATATCATCAAAATCAGGTTGGCATTTACTGTCTAAGTAAACATCCACATCATTATCGGTTCCGTTACTATAATGCACATTTAGTTTAAATTGATAATCAACGCCCGCACCATCACCAGAAGTAATTGTGTGACTCTTGCGATAATCCCAGCCGTCAAGCCAAGTCCTAGGTTCTTCTTGTTCACCCCAAGCACCATGAGCAGGTTCAGGATCAACATATTTCCGGAACAAACCATAATCATTCCAAGTACCAGTAACATCATAGACAACACTACCAACATCAAAATCCACAGTAACCAAATTACCACTACCACCAGAACCAACATTCACCTCAACCAAATCCAAATCCAACCGAACAGTACCATCATACCAGTAATCAAACAAAAAGAAGAACACCGTCACAAAATCGCAACTAGGATCAACATCAACAAGCACATCTCTAGTATAACTTCCCCAAGTACCGCTCACCGTTTCGTTATATTGATACAACAACCCATTCCCCTTTGCAGTTGGATAAGGAGAACAGGAGACAAAATCTGCACCACTTGAACGATCATAAACACCATCATAAATTCTACAATGAGCAACACACAGATCCACACCATGACTAAAATAGCCATCCCAAACCCACCTAAGATACGTACCATTAATCCAATCAGCAGGAACAACAAAAAAGACATAACCAAAATTCATATACGAAGCACTAGCAGTAGAATCGATTCTTAGTTCAGTACCACCAACTTGACTAAAAGAAACACTAGACCCATACGCAACATTAATCCGATGCTCCTTAAGAGACAAAACACCAGCAGTCAACTGATTAGAAGTAGTAGCCACAGTAGAATTCCCATAATAAAGGTAAATCGTCGTATTAGAAACACTCAAATCATCAGAAACCTCAACCCAAAACGTTGCAATTTCTGACAGAGTGAAATCTTCAAGCCAATAATCAAGCAAAGTTGTTTGGTCATCATCAGTGAACCTGATGTCACCAAAATCTGATTGACACATGTTATTCAAGTATACAGTGTCTCCACTATCAGACCCTGATCCATAATTAACAATTAGTTTTATAGGATAATCAGAACCAGCGCCAGTACAATTGCTTATGAAATGGCTCTTACGATAGGTCCAGCCCTCAAGCCAATCACCGCCACCAGAACCACCAGAACCTTCCTCCTCACCCCAAGCACCATGAGCAGGTTCAGGATCAACATATTTCCGGAACAAACCAT
>JAOZIC010000187.1:0-4197 GCA_026014605.1 Candidatus Bathyarchaeota archaeon | reverse complement strand
AGTAGTAGCCACAGTAGAATTCCCATAATAAAGGTAAATCGTCGTATTAGAAACATTCAAATTAGTGGAGAGTTCAACCCAAAACGTTGCATATTCTGACAGAGTGAAATCTTCCATCCAGTAATCAAGAGTTGTGTTACCATCATCTTCGGTGAATCTGATATCATCAAAATCTACCTGACACATACCATTAACATAGACGGTGTCATTTGAGTCAATTCCATCACCATAATCAACAGTCACCTGCACAGGATAATTAGTGCCAGCGCCAGTACAATTGTTTATGAAATGGCTCTTACGATAGGTCCAGCCCTCAAGCCAAGAATCGCCAGAACCGTCTACGTTTAGGATTGTTGGTAAAAGTGGAGTTGAGAATAGTAGTGTTGAAAAAAGTAATACTCCACAGATTACAGTAATGATTTTATTTATTCTGTATTTCTGCAATTATTTTTATCCTCCAAAACATCGAAACAAACTTTATATCGATTCTAAATAATATAAGCTTTTTAAACAGTAAATAGTTAAATTTATCACAGATTTTTACCAAAAAAATGCATCAAATGATAAGATAAAAAGAGTGTTCAGACAACACACAATAGCATCAATCCAAATTAATAATACATATCATAAGTAATTAGTCATAATTCTTAAATCTTCAGATATTATATATAAATGAATTTTCGACAAAACACCAAGAAAAAACCAAAAAATTACACAACAGATTAACAGTTTATTTTCTGTCGCATCAACAAGTAAAGCAGCAGCGGTCCTCCCAGAAACGCTGTCAGGGCACCTACAGGCAGCATTATTGGGGCGATTATTCTTCGGGCGATAAGGTCTGCGATTAGCAATAGGTTTGCGCCAAACAGGCTTGAGGCGATTATTAGTATGCGTTCGTCTCCGCCGATTATGGTTCTGCAAATGTGAGGTGCGAGTAAGCAGACGAACCCGATTGCTCCAGTGAAGCTTACCACTGTTGCGGTGGATACGCATGCGCAGATTAGGGTGATTTTTCTGACGCGTTCGACTTCTACGCCTAGGCTTTTTGCTGAGTCGTCGCCCATTTTCATCAGGTTGAGGTCCCATGATAGTCTGATGTTGATTGCAAAACAGACAAGAAATACTACTAAAACGTAGGGTAGCTGCCACCATGAGGCTCGGGATAGGTCGCCTACGAGCCAGAAAACTGCGGCGCTTACTGCGTTGGATTCTGCAAAATATTGTATCAGGGTGTTGCAGGCGGAGAAGATGTACATTATTGCTACGCCGGAAAGTATTATTGTTGAGGGTTCTGAGCCTCTGCGTTTTATCATTACCAAGATTACGAACGTGGGGATTAGCGAGAAAACAAATGAGTTGCCTATGGTTACAAAGTGTTCTCCCAGTAAGCCGTGACCCAAAATTATTCCGATGGATGCACCCAGTCCTGCGCCTGCCGAGATTCCTAACGTGTACGGAGTAGCCAGTGGGTTTCTGAGAATCGCTTGGGTTGTTGAACCCGACATTGCGAATATTGCGCCAGCAAGTATTGCCATCAGGATTCTGGGCAGACGCAGGTGCCAAACTACGGTATTTGCTAGTGTGCTTACAGGGAACCAGTCTGGAAAAAATTGGTTAAACACCGCGGAGTAAGCTTCTGTAAAAGATATTGAAGACGAGCCAAGGGCAAGAGAAACTCCTGCGATGATTATTAGTAAAACTACGCAGAACACCAAAAACATGCTGCGTTTTACAACGAGTTTTCTGTACTTTTTCTTCTCTGTTTGTGCATCAGAAACAGTTTCGACTAAATTTTTGTCCACCATACCATCGCTACCTTTCGGTCACGTTTTAGCAAAAATTTCCCGTTCTCTTTTACCAAGTGTTTGTTGAGAAAAATTTTTAGTTCAGCCTTTTTTTCTGGGCGTACTTCGTAGCTTTCCCCGAATTTTGTTACGGCGTCGTCTAGACTGTCGTAAGAATATGTGTACGGTGAATCCCAGATTTCGACATTAGCAAGTATGCCTAGGTCGTGCAAAATGTTGTAGATGAAGATGTAGTCACTTGCTTTTATCGGACTTACAGTGTTGTTTACAATTTGTTGTAGTTCATCGTTCATCCACTGGGAAGCAGACAAGAAAAGGTACACAGCTTTGGTTGCTAACTCATTCATATGCAGTAATACGTCTGCGATATCGGGCATGAACAAAGAAAATGAAGCAAAAACAACATCGTGTGGTTGAGTTTCTTCTTCTAAGAGAAGGTCTTGACAAGAACGGTTTACTATTGTTATGTTTTGGATGTTCTGTTTTTTGGCGTTTGATACCAAAAAATCGTACATGTTCTTAGAAGGCTCCACAGCAGTTACATGTTTAACACGTTTAGCGATTGGCAGAGCAAGTCTTCCAGAGCCTGCACCAACATCCAGTACAGTGTATTCGGGCTTTAGTTGCATCCGTTCCAGTTGACTGGTTGTTAAGGTTTGCATCTCTGTCATGTTTTCATTGAAGTTTTTTGCTCGTTTATTCCAAAAATTTACGGTGTTAAGATTGTCTCTGCATGCGAGTTTTAGTTTGGTTTTCCACAGTTTTTGCCAGTCTATAAATTCCAATGGTTGTTCAGCCCCTCTGGTTGTTTATCAGTTAAGTTGGTTAATTGTTTCCTCCAAAAAAAGGTGATACAGGAGAATTTGTTATTCTCCAGCATACATGTTGGGTATTCCAACTAGGTCGCCATTTACGCTTATGGCAGGATACAAAAATGCTCCATGCTCTTCTAAGCTATAGTCCAACCTAAGGAATTCTGTTATGTACTGTTGGTGTACTGCCTCGGGGTCTAGGTCGGTGAATAGGTCTGGATACAACACATTTGACATGTAAACTGCACCCAAAACGCCACCCATTGCGTTGTTTCGGAAGTCGCCTGCGATTATGTAGACGTGATTGTTCAGAACTGCTTCAATGTTTGCGAATTCGGGTTTAGACACAAATTCAGCTAAGCAAGTCTGTAGGCTAGTTGGGTCGTCAACGTCATATCCTTGTGCTGGGTCGCTTCGCATTGATCCGCCGTAAGTGTATCGTACTGTGTGCAAGAACATGTATTCGGGGTTTGATTCAAGTATCCATTCGGCATCTACTTTCACAGAAGATGAGTTAAGATACCCTGCAAGGGATTGTCCAACGTTTGAGCCACCAGAGAGAATACAACATTGTCCAAGAGTGTCAACGGTTGCGTAGCACGAGTAAGTAGTTGCTGAGCTGTCATATGGATAAGTTGTTATGAAAACTGTTTGTTTTTCGCTTTCTGTAAGGTCAGCGGTTGTGGACCTCATTGTCTCGGTTAAGTCAAGCAGCCAGGTTACGTAGTTGCGGGATTCGTTGACTCTGTTGAAGATGTATCCTGCTTTTAGGATTCCTTGAACAAAACTTGAATCTTCAGGAGCAGTAACATTTGGGTAATACAGACCCAGATAAACCACATCGACTCCAGGTAGTTTTTCTGCTTTCTCTTCAGTTGCTTTAGTGAACGTCAACACCATGTCGGGTTCAAGGTCTAGAACAGCTTCGTAGTCAGGTGAATTCATTTTCCCAACGTTGACAATACTGTCCCCGTTTTCTGGGAAATAGAATCCTTTGAGTTGTTCAACAGCATAATCACATCCTACAACATTGTCTTCTACGTTGAGGATGCGCACAAGTTCGGCGTTACTGAGGTATTCAACAATTATTCTGTCTACGGGCAAAGATACAGTTAGGAGTGCGCCGTTGCCGTCAAGCAGTGTAATGTAGGACGCTTCACCGCTGATAAGTGCATTAACTTGGTCTATGTCAGTTTGGTCAATAGTTCCGTCGTGCGTTGCATCAGCAAATTCGGTTTCAGTTTTGCTGCCATTCATTATGGCTTGGAGATAGTCTACGTCTGTGTCGTCTATTTTGTCGTCCATGTTGGCGTTGCCAAAGACTTCAAGAAGTACGTCAATTGAAGCTTCTTCAGGTGGAGTTTCAGTTTCGGGTGTTTCAGTCTCAGGCGTCTCAGTTTCAGGAGTTTCCGTTTCTGGTGTTTCCGTTTCAGGCGTTTCAGTCTCAGGTGTCTCTGTTTCGGGCGTCTCAGTCTCTGGCGTTTCTGTTTCAGGCGTTTCAGTTTCGGGTGTTTCTGTTTCTGGTGTTTCGGTTTCAGGGTTTTCTGTTTCAGGAGTTTCAGGTTCTTCTTGACCGAACC
>JAOZIC010000091.1 GCA_026014605.1 Candidatus Bathyarchaeota archaeon | reverse complement strand
TGTTTTGCTCGTTAACCCAGTAGATTATGGGTTTCCCATCAACCGTGTTTGATGAATCAATATCGTTCATGAACATGTCCGAGGCTGGTGGAAGCATTTTAACAAAGTCGTAAAGGTAAAAGTTACAAACATTATTGTTCATGCAGTTGTTTCTGAGAACAGTAAACCATGACCCAGCCAGATACACACCATAATAATTGCCTGTTAGCAAGTTGTTCTCAAGAATGTTATTTGTGCAAGCAAGGGTATACAAATTATTTATTCTAATACCATAACTAAAACCGCTGATGTTCATGTTCCGTACCGTTACCCCATTATGCTGCAGTATGAGGATTCCAGTAGGGTCTGCAGACCCGTTGAAAGTAAAGTTTCCCTCACTTCCATATCCCTTAAGGGCATAACCTCCCCCATCAAGTACAACGTCATCTTTTTCCACTATAATGGCATAGCCGATGATGTCGTCCGTGAAAGTATAGACATCACCATCCCTACGAATGGGCGCATCAGGGGGCTCAACACTTCCGTCACTTTTTATGAAAAAAGCGGGGCTAGGAAGGGGAACATTTGTAAAAGGATTCGCATCCACGACGTCAACGTTTGGATTACTAACTACGATGAAACAAAGAACAAACATCAGAAAGAGAGCTACTCTCTGCGCCCTCATAGATAATACCCAAGAACACCTAATTTACAATAATTAAAAGGCTTTTTTGTCAAGAAACCTTGACCAAAAAATAGCTAAATGAAAATAATTCCAGTCAACAAAAATTGACCAGAACTATTTCTTTGCTTCTTTCTTTTTCTGATAATCTTTTATGGCTTCGTGCAATGCATCTGCAGCCAAGTTAGAGCAGTGCATTTTAATGGGTGGTAAGCCTCCAAGGTTTTCGGCTACGTCTGCTCGTGTAATTTTCATTGCTTCTTCGATGCTTTTTCCTTTTGCCATCTCGGTTGTCATGCTGCTTGTTGCTATGGCTGCGCCGCAACCAAATGTTTTGAATTTAACGTCTTCGAGTTTGTTGTCTTTGACTTTGATGTACATGGTCATTAAGTCGCCACAAACTGGGTTTCCTACGGTTCCAACGCCGTCTGCGTCTTTGATTTCGCCCACGTTTCGGGGATTACTAAAATGGTCCATTACCTTTTCGCTATACATTCCTATTTTTCACCTCAAGATTTCTTTCGGAGTTAAGGGCGAAAGCGCCCGCAATCTTTTCACTACGTCTGGCAGCAATTCAATCACGTAGTCTATGTCTTCTACGCTGGTTTTTTTGCCCAATGTAAACACCAAAGACCCGTGAGCCTCCTCGTGGGCTAAGCCTATGGCACGTAACACATGGCTGGGCTCCAACGTTTTTGAGGTGCACGCAGAGCCAGACGATACCTGAATTCCATGCATGTCCAGACCTAAAATTAGGGACTCCCCTTCTATATAACTAAACCTGAGGTTAGCGTTATTGGGCAGCCTCTGTGTCGGGTGACCGTTCAAAAACGAGTGAGGAATCGAATCCAAAACTCCGCTTATCAGCCTGTCACGCAAAACAATCAAACGTTTACCCTCGTCACACATCTCGGCTTTTGCAAACTCGGCTGCTTTGCCCATACCAACTATTCCGGGAATGTTTTCTGTACCTGAGCGTATGCCACGTTCTTGACCACCACCTTGCACAATTGGCAAAACCTTAGTGCCGCTCCTGATGTAAAGGGCGCCGACACCTTTGGGTCCATACATGTCGTTAGAAGAAAGTGTTAGAACGTCGATGTTTTCTTCTTCAACATTAATTGGCACCTGCCCAGCTGCAGCAACAGCGTCAACATGAAAAACTATGTTATTTTCTTTAGCCAGTTTCCCGATTTCCTTAATCGGCTGAACCGTTCCTATTTCGCCGTTTGCGTACATAACAGAAATCAGAACCGTTTTGTCAGTAACCGCGGCTTTGAGCTGCTCTAAATCAACCAATCCCATTTTGTCCACAGGAACAAAAGTAACATCAAAGCCCTCTTTTTGCAAAAACTTGCAGATGTTAATCACAGAAATGTGCTCAACCGCCGTGGTTATGATATGGTTTCCCTTAGATTTTGCGCGGTAGGCTACACCTTTAAGCGCCAGATTGTTGGATTCTGTGGCACCAGAAGTAAAGATAATATCCTGACTTTTCGTTGCCCCTAAAAGCTGTGCAACTTGGTCTCGTGCAGTTGCAAGCGCGGTTTTGGCACGGTTCCCATATGAATGAGCAGATGAGGGATTGCCGTAGTCCTCCAAAAAGTATGGAGTCATCGCATCTAAGACCCTAGGGTCTAGGGGCATTCCGGCGCCATTGTCTAAGTATACTTTTCTCAACTCACCAACCTTCCTTCACTTCATTTTTTGGATTATGAAATGGAATTCGTCGTTTTCTTTGTACATTTTGAGCAATTTGTGCTCTAGCCTCTTGACTAGGCGGGGTATGTCTTCTTCAGACGCGGGGTCATCTGCAACAACTTCCATAATCTGACCAACTTCCATTTGGTCAAGTTCTTGGCGGGTTCTAAACACGGGTTCAGGACAGTAAAGACCCACACAGTCAATGTTTATGTTAGGTTCGTTTTGATTACTCAACGTAAAACCTCCAACGAATCAAAACTGTTATACCATACTATAACAGTTTTCCCGCATATAACTATAACGGCGTTATAGAAATTTGGTTAAACACCCAAAACAACAAAAAATCCCAAAAAACAAAACTCACAGAAAGCAAAGCTTAAGAAAGAGTGTAACAAAAGGTATCCATCGGGCTAGAAAGCATCACCTGGCATTCTGCTTCTAGCACGAAACACATAGCGGGGTGGGGTAGCCAGGTGAACCCGCTGGGCTCATAACCCAGAGATCGGTTGTTCAAATCAACTCCCCGCTACCAACTAACACTTCTGTTTAGTTTTTTAACGCAGAGTTGTGCAAAACGTAAGACGCAGCCACTAAGAGTGATTAGAAAAGTTAATGTTCAATAAACCTTTTTTGATTCTGTTTTCTTTGTTTTGTATCAATTATTCAACTTTTCATACACAAATCTTATATCATTTAGAACTGAACCTATTTTCATGATAGAAAAGAGTTCAACTAGAATCCTAACAGGTCTAGCTTTTCTAACAGTACTTCTTGGTTACGCCTTACCATGGTGGCAATTTGGAGTTACGGCACTAATCGTCAATGTCAAGCTGGACATCTATATTTGGGGTGCAACTGCAAATTGGTCAGGCCTCTTCCAACAATCAGAACAATATGCCGTGTCTTGGTTTCAAATGTTGTCAACTGGTGAAGATTTAAGCGAATATTTATCAGCGGGGGGTCTTTCTTTTCTGCTTTCTCTTATGTTTTACATTGTTTCCACTATCGTGCTGTTGATTGCACTAGGTAAAGGAAAAAAGAATGCCCGGTTTGCCAGCGGCGGACTTTTAACACTTGCATTACTTCTCTTCATTTCAGGCACAACACAAATTACTAGCTCAAGTATGATTCCATTAAATACATCATATACAATAGGGACGTTTCTGTGCATAATCAGCATTATTTTAACAGTAATTGCGGGAGTTCTACCAAATATTCAGTGGAAACAGGAAATTGATGAAGACACCATAAAAGAAATTGATGCACCTGATGAAGTGCATACGTAAAAGTCGAGTTAACCATTAACGGTTGTCAGGGAAGGAAGAAAAGCTGAAGAAAGCTACATGGAAATTTATCTCGCTCTTACTTGTTATTTTGAGCTTAGCATGTTTTATTCCAGTTCCAAGTTATAGCCAAACGCAAGAAACGTCATGGAAGAACACTGGAAAATTACCAGAACCATTATCATGCTTTGCACTAGGGTTCAACGGTGAACAAATTTATGTTATTGGTGGCAGAGACCGCTCAACAAACGTGTACTATGCCTCAATTCTTGACGACGGAAACATTGGAGAATGGCGTTCTACCACACCTCTTCCTGAAGGACGGTGTTGGGCAAGTCAACAAGAGGCTGTAATCTATAATAACCGAATTTATGTTATTGGTGGTTCTGCCCCTCGTCCGCCCCAAAGAGTTGAAAGGGACACCGTCTGGTATGCAGAAATTAACCCAGACGGCAGTTTAGGAGACTGGATAAGCACAACTCCATTACCTGACCATATTACAAGCCACTTGACAGTTTTGTGGAATGACAAAATCTACATCATTGGAGGCTGGACAGGTTACCAGTGGTTGAATACTGTTTATTACGCAGAAATCAATCCTAACGGTTCCATAGATTCGTGGGAGTCAACAACTTTTCCAGAAGAAAGGGGACATAATCAAGCGGGCATATTACACAATGGCATAATATACCAACTTGGAGGGCAGTATCCCTCAAACGTTCTACATGACACAGTTTACTACTCAAAAATTGGAACAGACGGAATGGCTTCCAGTTGGTCAACAACGACTCCAATGCCCAGAGAATTAGGTGGACATTCTGTAACCCAAAGTCAAAACAGAATTTACGTAATCAACGGATATTACTGGGAGGATTCAGCAGTCTATTCTAACGATGTTTATTCAGCTCAAATTCTAGATGGTGGAACTTTAGGAGACTGGATCAGAGAATCATCACTACCAGAAAAAATAGTACACTGTGCCTCATTTTCTAATGATGGAAAAGTCTACGTTTTGGGTGGAAAAAATGAAGATGATGAAGATACAGATGCAATCTATGTTTTGTCTGCAGTGAGCGCCTCTTCAGAAGACACGACACCATTAGAGGCCAGAGAGATACTTTACAGGAACTACGCTAAATTGCTGAATAGTTACTATTGGATGGACAGAGGAGTAGAAATACTAACAACCTTCGGAAAAGACTTCAGTAACAGTTTTACTAACCCATTATCCATTTTGAAAAAGGCCGTCACCAGCAGTATTGGCGACTATAGTTCTGCTGAACTTGTAGCCAAAGAAATAGGAGCAACAGCATCTACAATCACTTTTCAAAGCACATCATTCGTCATCAATTGGGCGTACTCACAAACCAATATAGTAACGGGATACAATGGAAAAATCATTAACGCCTCAAGAACAATTGAGAACATTTTTTCGATGATTGAAAATGAAAACTATGCAAGTGCAAGAACGAGTATTGCTGATTTAGTAAACTATCTAAGAATCGCTAACAATCAAGTGGAAAATACACCCCAAACCCTTTCCAATGTTAAGCAAACGGTAAGAAACATCTTTGAAAGTGCAACCTATTTTCTACAGGCGGAGTTTGAAGCAGTAATAGAGTCGGGGACATCTATTACACTTCAAGAGAACCAGCACAAGCTCCACTTACACGTTTACGATTCACAAGGGCACCATGTTGGGTTTAACCACGAACTAAATCGAACGGAAATAAACATCCAAGATGTTAATTATCTTGACATAGGCAAGACAACAATTATTGTTCTTCCTGCCGCGCTGACCAATTTCAATTGTGAAGTAGATGCAATTTCGGCGACTTTCCCGACAGAGGAGTATAACATTACTTTTGCATACCACAAATCGGGCAACAGAACATATGAGAGAAAAGAAGGCGGGAGCATCAAACAAGGAGAAAGCAACAGCTATGTGGTTAATGCGCTTGTCGAAAATGAGTCAATTCAAGTAAATCAAGAACATCTGAAATTGCAAATAGAGTTCTGGCATGTGTTAGCCATTGTCGCCATAGCAGCAGTTCTGGTCGTTGTTTATCTGCTTAGAAAAAAACCCAAACAGGCTACACTTGCTCACAAGGGCAACTAAAACATTAACAACAGCAACAAAAGTCAAATCAACTCCCCGCTACCAAAATAGCCCCAAGTTAAGATTTTTCCAAAATAGTCTTTAGTTTATACACATTTTTAACCACAGGTCATATATGACCAAGAAAAGCGTTGACACAGCATATACAACGAATGCACAAGAGTGTAGTAGCAATCTTAAATACTATGGCGACGAATTTTTTGTCTATGAGACCGAAAACAGATCCGGTAAAGGACATCGTAATTGACGGAAAGATGTCGGCAAACGAGATACTTTCTGAATTGAAGGCATCTGGCGGCTTTACAGCAAAGAAGTTGGCAGTTGGCACGGATATTGTTGAGAATATGGTGAAAGACAAAGAGTGCCTGAGGTTCTTGTCGTTTCCGGCTTGCATTATAGCAACGGGCACAAGGGGAGTTGTGAAGGACCTTGTGAAAAGGCAGATGTTTGACATTATTATAACAACATGCGGTACTCTGGACCATGACATAGCCCGATCTTATGAAGACTACCATCACGGGGAGTTTTTGATGAATGACAGGGAGCTAAGAGACAAAGGAGTAAACAGACTGGGCAATGTGCTAGTGCCGAACGAGTCCTACGGTATACTATTAGAGAAAAAGATGCTGGAATTCTTGGAACTTATTTATGAAAACATGACTGATGAACAGAAGAAAAACGGAATATCAACACATGAACTCGTATGGAAAATTGGAGAGCTCATGGACAAGGACAAGAAAGCAAAGAAAAAGGGCTCAATAATTTACTGGTGCTGGAAAAACAAGATACCAATGATTGTGCCCGGTCCTACAGATGGCTCTGTTGGATATCAGATATGGCAGTTCGCGCAGGACCATGACCTGAAGCTGGACCTACTGGCAGACGAGAAACTGCTGAGCGACAAGATATGGGAAGCCAACAAAACAGGCGCGCTGATAGTAGGCGGTGGGATAAGCAAGCATCATGTGATTTGGTGGAACCAGTTCAAGGGGGATGGACTGGACTACGCTGTTTACATAAGCACAGCCGTGGAATGGGACGGCAGCCTGTCTGGCGCAAGGCCAAGAGAAGCAATATCATGGGGAAAAATAGGAAAAGATGCCAAGTTCGTCAACATAGAAGAAGACGCAAC
>JAOZIC010000210.1:2587-6950 GCA_026014605.1 Candidatus Bathyarchaeota archaeon | reverse complement strand
ATACTGGCAGGTAGAGGCTATGAAAATGAGGGATCGTTTCCTTCGTCGATACAGCATTTCGCTTATTTAATCCACACGTTGTTAGCTTAGCCTCTAGTAAAATCGTTTGTAGTTTACTAATACACAAGGCTACACGCTGTATAGTGGATATATTTATTAGTAAAATACAGATTGAAGGTGACGTAACATGAACATCATAGAAAAAATCCTAGCACGAGCTTCCGAAAAAAAGACGGTTTCACCCGGAGAGATAGTGGAAGCCAACATTGATGTAGCAATGACCCACGACTTGACGGGTCCGTTAGCCATCAAATCATTTCGAGAAATTGGAGTAAAAAAAGTATGGGACAGCGACAAAATAGTTGCCATACTAGACCACCTTGTCCCAGCAAGCTCCGTAATTTCTGCAGGTTTACATAAAACATTAAGAGAATTTGTCGAAGAACAAGGAATCAAAAACTTCTACGACGTAGGCAGAGGCGGAGTCTGCCACCAAGTCATGCCCGAACAAGGGCACGTCCGACCCGGAGAAGTAATCGTTGGCTCAGATTCCCACACATGCACATACGGTGCATTTGGCGCATTTGCCACGGGAATTGGTTCCACCGAGATGGCTGCAGTTTTTGCAACAGGCAAACTGTGGTTCCGAGTCCCCGAAGTAATCAAAGTAGAAGCCACAGGCAAATTCCAAAACCTGGTCTCCGCCAAGGACTTAACACTAAACATAATCGGCAAAATCGGCGCAGACGGCGCAATCTACAAAGGATTAGAGTTCTGCGGTCCCACCATACGGGAGTTGACGATTGACGGCAGAATGGTACTGGCGAACATGGCCGTTGAAATGGGAGCCAAAGCAGGCTTAATCGAACCAGACCAAAAAACATTGGATTACGTCCAAGCACGAACCGACAAACCATTAAAGCCGCTGAAAAGCGACGCAGACGCAACCTACGAAAAAGTTGTTGACGTTGATGTATCAGATTTAGAGCCTCAAGTTGCGGTTCCGCACTCTGTAGACAACGTTAAACCAGTCAGCGAAGTTGAAGGCACCAAAATCGACCAAGCGTTTATCGGCTCTTGCACTAATGGACGGTTAGAAGACCTGCGAGAAGCAGCAAAGATAATGAAAGGCAAAAAAGTCGCCAAAGGCGTCCGAGCCATAGTAATCCCCGCGTCTCAAGAGATATACTTGAACGCAGTAAACGAAGGCTTAGTCAGAACATTCATGGAAGCAGGCGCAACAGTAGGCAACCCCAACTGTGGTCCATGCTTAGGCGGACACATGGGAATTATGACGGATGGCGAAGCGTGTATAAGCACTTCGAACAGAAACTTTATCGGCAGAATGGGAAGCACCAAATCGTTTGTTTATTTGGCGTCTCCAGTAACGGTTGCCGCTTCGGCGTTAACAGGCAAAATAACAGACCCAACAAAGAAGGTGCAATAAGATGATAAACGGAAAAGCAATCAAATTCGGCAACAACATAGACACAGACGTTATTCTGCCCGGACCATACTTGGTACACACAGACCCCTATGAACTGGCAAAACATGCCATGGCAGGCTTAGACCCAGAGTTTCCACAAAAAGCAGCCGAAGGCGTAATCGTTGTAGGCGCCAAAAACTTTGGATGTGGCTCAAGCAGGGAACAAGCGCCCATAGCGTTAAAGTTCGCGGGAGTAAAATGTGTGTTAGCCGAGTCCTTCGCGCGTATATTTTACAGAAACTCCATAACCATCGGGTTACCCGTTCTGGTTTGTGCAGGCGTTTCAAGTAAAGTAAACGAAGGCGACGAACTAGTCGTCGATTTACAGAACGGCAAAGTTGAAAACAAAACCAACGGCGCAGTTTTGCAAGCAACCAAACTTCCAGAATTCATCATGGAAATTCTTGATGATGGAGGATTAATTGCCCATCTTAAAAGGAGTATTGGAACAAATGAGTAAATACAAAATATCTTTGATCCCAGGGGACGGAATAGGCCCCGAACTATCAGAAGCAACAATGGAAATATTAAACGCAGTTCAAAAAAGGTTTGACATTGAACTTGAAGTAATCGAGGTTGAAGCAGGTGACACATGTTTTGAGAAAACGGGTGTTGCACTTCCAGAAGAAACTGTTGAAGTTATCCGAAACTCTCATGCGTGCATGAAAGGACCAGTCGGAGAAACAGCAGCCGACGTAATCGTCAAACTAAGAATCATGTTTGACCTATACGCGAACCTGCGACCAATCAAAACATATCCACCAATTCCAAGCCTGAAACCAGACATCGACATGATGTTTGTTCGAGAAAACACCGAAGACGTGTACCGAGGCATAGAATTCGAGACAGCCGAAGGCGCATTCTGCATTCGAGTGATAACAAAGAAGAATAGTGAACGAATCGCAAAGAAGGCATTTGAAACAGCCCGACGAAGAAACGGCAAAAAACGTGTTACTGCAATTCACAAAGCAAACGTTATGAAAAAGACCTGTGGACTGTTCGCGCAGACCTGCAGGGATGTCGCAAAACAGTATCCTGACATAAAATTTGATGAACTATACGTTGACGCAGCGTCCATGAGACTAATCAAAGAACCAGAAACCTTTGACGTGTTTGTTACTCCAAACATGTTCGGCGACATACTATCAGACGAAGCCGCACAACTCATCGGAGGACTGGGAATGGCGCCTGGAGCAAACGTAGGAGACGACTTTGCGTTGTTTGAGCCTATACACGGTTCTGCACCTAACAGGGCAGGAAAACAAACCGCAAACCCATGTTCCATGATACTGTCAGCGAAGCTGATGTTTGATTGGTTGGGCGAAAAATATGATGACCCAGAATGTTTCAAGGCAGCAGATGCTATCGAAAATGCTGTGGCGACTACTTTGCGTAAAGGCATAACATTGCCAGACTTTGGCGGTACTGCTAAAACATTAGAAATGGCGCAGGCCATGGCAAAGGAGATAATTAACAGCAAATAGGAAACGGTATGGAAGGGGGAACTTTGAACCAAAAATCCGGAGATTATGTTCGAATCTTTGACACTACCCTAAGAGATGGCGAGCAGACGCCAGGTGTTTCTTTAACTACAGAAGAAAAGCTGGAAATCGCCCGTCAACTCGACAAAGTAGGTGTAGACAGCATCGAAGCGGGTACTCCGATTAGTTCCGAAGGAGAAGTCCGTGCAGCTAAAGAAATCTCCAAATTAGGATTAACTGCGGAGGTTGTTGCTTTGGCTCGCAGCAAACGAAAAGACATCGACGTAGCCATAGCCTGCGACGTGGACGCGATTCACACGTTTATTTCTACGTCTGAGGTTCAGATGAAATACGCCGTGAACATGACGCCTGAAGAGGTTTTGGCAAGTTCCATCGATTCGATTGAGTACATCAAAAGTCATGGCTTAGTTTGCGAGTATTCTCCGATGGATGCTTCAAGAACAGACAGAGAGTTTTTGAAAAAAATCTGCAAAGTTGCCCAAGACGCAGGCGCAGACAGAATCAACATACCCGACACCGTGGGGATTATGATTCCCACAACCATGCAGCAACTAATCGGGGATGTGAAAAGCGTTGTTTCGATTCCCATCAGCGTGCACTGTCACAACGATTTTGGAATGGCAGTTGCTAACTCGTTGGCTGGTGTTGAGGCGGGGGCTTCGCAGATTCATGTTGCAGTAAACGGTTTAGGAGAACGTGCAGGTAACGCGTCCTTAGAAGAGGTTGCTGTTGCGTTAGAGTTGATTTACAAAAAGAAAACAAGAATCAACCACGAACATCTCTATGAGACTTCGCGGCTGGTTTCGAAGTTAACTGGTATGCAGATTCAGGCAAACAAGGCAATTGTTGGCGAAAACGCGTTTTCTCACGAGTCAGGCATCCACACAAGGGGTGTTACTGTTGCTCCGTCCACGTTTGAGCCTATTCAGCCCGAGTTTGTTGGAAGAAAACGGAAACTAGTTGCAGGAAAACTGGCGGGAACCAGTGGAATACGCGCAGAACTGGAAGATTCGGGACTGCACCCAACTAAAGAGCAGCTAGCGGAAGTCGTTAAAACAGTCAAGGAACTGGGTGACAGGGGCAAAAAGGTCACAGACGCGGATATGTTGGCGATTGCTCGGGCGGTTATGGGTAAAGTCGTTAAAGAGAAACGTATCGTTGAACTAACAGGTTTTTCTGTGGTCACAGGAATTGGTGTTACTCCAACTGCTTCGGTAAAGCTGGTATTAGACGGCAAAGAGTACCTAGCTTCCGAGACAGGTTTTGGTCCTGTTGATGCGGCAATAAAGGCTGTTCAGAAACTTACATCGCCATTAGTAAACGTGAAACTCAAAGAATACAGGATAGAGGCAACGACTGGTGGTTCAGACGCAAT
>JAOZIC010000210.1:0-2487 GCA_026014605.1 Candidatus Bathyarchaeota archaeon | reverse complement strand
GATAGACGGAATCAACAAAAGTCTGCTGAAAAGCAGAAACCACAAAAAATAATCCAGCTTTTTTCAAATTTTTTTACAAAACGAAAACTGTGTGTTAACACGGACTGAAAACGTGTTAAACTGGTTGTCAAGAAAATTTGACTGAAAAATGCAACATACATGCTAATTTTAGTCAAGAAACCTTTACAAAAATCCTTTTAATTCTTTAAAATATTAATAAATATGTATGGTTTGTTCTCTCAGAGTTGAGGCAACTCCGCCAAGTCTGAAACACGCCTACGGAGGTTTCTGGGTTTGGCAGAGAAGCTAAACAAACTCGGAGGGCGCACTGTTTATGTTGACCTAATTCGTGCAACGGCAATGGTTGGAGTTATTATGCTTCATGCTTCGGGTCAGTGGTTGATGAGCAGTCAAGAATTTAGTCAACTGAACATGTTAGATACTGTCCGCTGGGTTGTTGTTGATGTTTACCAAAGTGTGTCGGTGATTTCTGTTCCACTGTTTTTAATGTTGACTGGTGCTCTTTTGCTTCAATCTGAAAAAAAGGAAAGCCTTAACGTTTTTTTCAAGAAACGGTGGAGCAGAATTGGTTTGCCGTTCTTTTTTTGGACTTCTGCATATTTTGTTTGGGACTTTGTAGTTGCAAAAATACCAGTTTCTCCAGATGTTATTGCCCAAGGGTTACTGAATGGGCCGTATACTCACATGTGGTACATGTATGTGCTTGTTGGTTTGTACCTTTTGACGCCAATCGTGCGCATTTTTATCGCGAATGCAGACCCGACGATTATAAAATATTTTGTATTACTGTGGTTTATGGGCGTAGCAACTATCCCGTTTTTCAACCTGTTAACCATTTACCAACTGCACAGTAGTGTTTTCACGGTTACAGGGTACGTAGGCTACTTTGTTTTAGGCGCGTACCTGTCCACCGTACAAATGCGACGCAAAACAATCACGAGGTTAATGATTCTTGGAATGGTTTTGACCGTTTTTGCAACGTATGTTATGACCGTTACCGTCGGAGGGGCAGATATGTACTTCTTTCAAGAGTATCTTAGCCCAACGGTTATTTTAGCGTCGGTTATGATGTTTTTGTTGCTGTTTACGGTTAAGCCACCTTCAGGTCAAAATGAGGCGGGTTTGTCCAAAATCAATAAGCTTGTTAAATTAATCAGCGAAAACACTTTGCCAATTTACCTGTTTCATGTGATGATAATTGAGTCTCTTCAGAACGGTTTTTTTGGTTTTGCGATTAACCGCAACACACTCAATCCAATTGTTGAGGTTCCGTTGTTGACTGCAATTGTTTTGTTTGTGTCTCTTGGAACAATTCTTTTACTCAAAAAAGTACCATACTTAAAGCAACTAATTGGTTGCGCACCTACATATGACCAAAGGACAAGACCATAATGAATAAACAGGAAATAGTGTCGCTGGCTATTCGGTTGTTTGTTCTGTTCATAGTGATAACAATAACTGCGTCATTCATTTTGGCTAGGGTAAACAAAGAATCCCCACAGAACCCAATCCTTGTTGCATGCGTTGGCGATAGCATCACGCAGTCAAGCGTGTACCCGTATGAGCTTTCGTTGCAGCTTGGTGAAGAAGGTTACACAGTTCGTAACTTTGGTGTTGGGTCGACCACGGTTTGTCTTGATTCAGAAACACCTTACATGGACACAAACGCATTCCAAGAAGCTTTGGATTTCCAGCCAGACATAGTAATTATTATGTTGGGAACCAATGATGCTCAGCCAAGCCTTCACAGTTATAATGCAAGTTTTGTGAACGATTACACCCAGATAGTTGCCGCGTTTCAGAATCTTTCAAGTGAACCAAAAATTTGGATTGTGTTACCTCCGCCGATTTTCAGCAATCAAGGTGGCGCAATAAGCCCTGAATACTTCGCGAACACCATAATTCCAAGTATTGAACAAGTGGCAACCCAGAATAATTTACCATTAATCGACGTGTATTCGGCTTTGGCGGACTACTCTGACTATTTTTACGATGGGGTCCACCCTACCATGGAAGGCGGAAAACTAATCGGCGACGAGATATACAAGGCACTCAAACCGACACTGTAACCAGTTGACAGCAATTTTTTGGTTAAGTTGCGAAAAATCTAAGTCCGCACAACAAGATATCTCAGTGGCATGCCTTTCACGCCGTATCATCTTGGTCCTGGTTTGCTTTTTGGGCTGCTGTGTGTTAGTGTTATTGATTTTCCAACGTTTCTTGTTGCCAACTGCATTGTCGACGTGGAACCGTTACTGGTCATGGCATTCAAGCTCGATTATCCGCTGCATGGGTTTTTTCATTCGTTGATAGGAGGCACATTAGTGGCGTTGGCTCTTGCGTTGGTGATGACAAAAATAAGAGACAAACTAACGCCGTTGATGTCGTTTTTCAAAATAGAACAAAAAGTTTCGTCCAAAAGAATCTTTGCAGCGGCTTTGTCTGGAGTTTACTTTCACATACTGC
>JAOZIC010000203.1 GCA_026014605.1 Candidatus Bathyarchaeota archaeon | reverse complement strand
CAACATCCGCTTTTTCGAGGTTCCGTTTCCCTTTCAGGGTAATTAATTCGGGGTCACCTGGACCCGCACCGATAATAACAACTTTTTTCACTTTAGATTCTCCTTGGTTTTTTGTTTAATCATGGAAATCGAGAAATAGTCATCATGAATATCCCAATCCTTCACGTCGCTTAATTTTCCAACCAGCACATCTTGTTGCGGCAATGTGCAACGTCTAACTATGGCAACTGTAGAATTTTTAGTAAAACCAGACTTTTCCAGAACAGGAACTAGACTCTTGAGTTGCTTTGCCCCCTTCATGAAAACAAGGCTGCTTGCGTGTTTAGCAATCTCAGAAATCTTTTCCTCGGCAACGCCAGAAGTTAAAACTGCGACAACTTCGTTTTTTTCTGCAAGAGGTATCTTGGAAACCGCTGCGCAGGCAGTCAAAGAAGTTACGCCCGGTATTATCTGCAACTCTACTTCTGGGTGTTCTTGTTGCATTTTTTTGCAAAGATAAATAAAAGTGCTGTAAAACATGGGGTCGCCTAACGTGATGAACGCAATAGTTTTGCCTTTTTTTGCTTCACCTGCAACGATGTGGGCGTTTTCACACCATAACCTTTCCAGTTCATCTTTGTCGTTGGTCATGGGAAATACTAGCTCAAGCACTTCTGGAGCATTTTTTCGTTCCTTTAAAACGTCTTTAACTATGGACAGGGCAAGGCTTGGCTTGTTTTCATGAGCTTTGGGAATGCTTATCACGTCTGCTGTTTTCAAAACTTTTACAGCCTTTACAGTAATCAACTCTGGGTCGCCAGGACCAACACCGACTCCAACGAATTTACCTACCACTTTTTTCACATCTTTGTAGCAGAAATGATTGTTATGGGGTTACGAGAAATCATCATAGTGCCTGAAGGTACCTCTTTGCCTTTAGCAACAAAAACCTGAGCGACATCTACGTCTTTGAATTCCAGATTCTTTAATGCATCTAACGCATTAACTGCCGTCTGCAACAGAATCGCGTTTATAACAATCCGCCCGTTTGTCTTCAGTTTTTGGTGCGCAGCTTGGATAACTTCTGTTAATGAAGCACTCCCCCCGATGATCACAGCGTCAACTTTTGGTAAATCGGATAATACTTCGGGTGCTTTTCCACAGACTAGCTGCACCTGCGTTTCTACTTGAAACTTTTTCACATTGCTTCTGGTTAACTCCACAGCCTGTTCCTTGGCATCAATGGCGAAAACCTTGCCTTTCTGTGTAACTTGGAGTGCAGCTTGAACCGTTAAACCCCCTGTGCCACATCCTACATCGATTACCTGTGCGCCCTCAAACAGTCGCGCCTTTGAAATGGTTATGGCTCGTATCTCTTCTTTTGTTGGTCCTGGAACATCATTGCCTTGGATGAAGGTGTCATCTGGTATTGCACCAGTTTTGCTTCTCAGAGTGTCAATCATTTTCATTACTCCTCAGTCTGCTGTTTTGCTCTTACGACAATTACGCACAATTTTTCAAATTCCTGCTCCAAAACTTCGCCCAGAGTAGATGTAGCTACTCTTTCGTTCTCCAACGAGAGGTTTTCACAAACGCTGATAGACGTTTCCGGGTTTAGTCCTTGGTCAATAAGATATTTGGCAACTTCACAAGGACCAAAACTGTTGGGGTCTGGAAGCAACATAACCGTTTTTCCGTATTTGAGGAACTCTACTAGCATGGACTTTTTTTCATCAGTTACGTCGGCGTGGAAACTAAGTAAAAGTGCAGTATCCCAACGCATGCGAAGACGAGCCGCACACAACTGCAAAGAACTTACCCCTGGAATAACTTCTACATCAATCTGTTTGCCTGCAAAATTCAGTAGTGAACCCAAAAGACCAGAAAATCCGGGGTCTCCTGTTGATAGTATAACCACATTTTTTCCTTTTTGAGCGGACTTAGCACCATACACAAGCCCTTCTTTCACGTTTTTTGCAGTTAGACATAACATTTCGCCGTTAATGTAGTCCTTGAACAAATCCAGTGCACGTTGCGCACCAATCACAATTTCAGCGCTTTGAACAGCACGTTTAGCTATGTCCGTGACGTAATCAGGTGAACCTGGACCTATTCCAACCAGTTTGAGTTCACTCACTGTATTGCCCCCTTGAATTTTGATTTCTTCCAAGAACAGTTCCGTTCATGGACACGATTACTACGTCAATTTTTGTTTTATTCTCGGTTTTTTCCATTACCCGAACGTAAACCTGTTTGGCAATTTTGTCAAAAGTTGGTTGAACCAGTTTTGCTTCTTTCAGAAACTTCAGTGCCTCTTCGGTTGTGTTTGACTGTAAAACATTCTGGATAACTTTTGTATCTGCTCCTGATGCACCCGCATATGCTGCTACTACTTCCATTCTGGCATCACCCATTTTGTGGTGGGTGTTGAAGATTCCTGCAGCCAGTTTCACAAGTTTTCCTGGGTGACCAAAGATTACGATTTTTCTTGCGCCTTTTTCTACTGCTTTTTTGAGTATGTACCCCATAAAGTCGCCAGTTTGAACTATGTCATCTTCAGGGACTTTGAAATACTGTTTAGCCAACCGTTCTCCAATGTTTCCTGGCACCAGATAGATTTGTTCATAGTTTTGAGCAAGAGCAACATCAAGCTGAGGAACCAGCGAAGTCCTATACGCCGTTATCGACAGTGGTCTAACTACCCCTGTTGTACCAAGAATAGAGACCCCCCCAACTATGCCTAACTTGGAGTTTTGGGTTTTCTTGGCAACTTTTTTGCCTTCAGGGGCGCTTATAACCACTTTTACACCTTTGTCTGGGGGCAAAACTTCCCTTATTGCCGCTTTTATCATCCTTTTTGGTGTCGGATTAATCGCTGCTTCGCCTACTGGAACAGGTAAACCCTGCTTTGTTACTTTGCCGACACCTCTGCCGCCAGTTATTGTTATTTTATTGTTGTCGGTCAATGTTACTGTTGCAGAAATCTGCATTTTGTCTGTAACATCAACGTCTTCTCCCGCATTTTTTATTACATGGGCTACTGCGGTGTTTTCGCTGAGTTTTTGGCATTCTTTAACCAAGATTTCAAAACGGATACCTAACGGGCTGGGTATACCTACTCTGTCAACGGGTTTATCAAGCAAAGTAATCAAAGCTGCTTTTGCTGCAGCCGTGGCATATGCACCTGTGGTGTTGCCGTACTTCAAGACTCTCCGCATACAAACCCCTTGTAATCTAGTTTTTGGAAGCCTCTTCTGCCATGTTTAACAACGCATTAAAAACCGCTACAGCCAGTGCGCTTCCACCTTTAGGACCGCGGACAATTACATTAGGAACCGGAAGCGTTGTAACTTCCTCTTTTGATTCTGCCGCACCCACATAACCAACAGGCGTTGCAATAATCAGAGCTGGCTTGACCAATCCCTGTTTTACTGCCTTTGAAATCTCAAACGCCGCAGTAGGCGCATTTCCAATTGCTATAATCGAGTTATCTAACCCATCCTTTATGGCTAGCCGCATCGCCGCGGCAGACCTAGTTATTGATTCTTGTTTTGCCAGCTTGATTGCCCTGTCGTCGTCCACATATGTTAAAATCTGACCACCAAACCTTTTAACGCGCGTCGGGTTGATTCCAGCCTTCACCATTTTGACATCTGTAATTATTTTTGCTCCAGATTTGATGGCGGCAACTCCTGATTCAACTGCGCTGTTTTTGATAACAACAAGTTTGGCGAATTCGGGGTCTGCTGTTGTGTGAACAACTCTTTCAATTACTGGAACATGATTTTGCGGAACCTTTTGCAAAGTTTCCTTTATCAGCGGTCGTATTATCTCCATGCTGGTTTGATACATGTTAGTTGCCGCTGTGAGGTTGCGGGCTTGTTGAACCTTTGTAACATCGTCAGTTTCTTCTCCTAGCAGTTTCAAGGCTTTTTCTTCAAGAACTTGAGCTATACGCTCATCAGCACCGAAGGGGTCTCCGTAGATTATCTCTACCTGTTTTGATTTTGACGCGTATTCATCCCGTTTTTCTTGCAGTATCTCAGGAATCTCCTGTTTTGTGTGTACACCATGAGCTAAAAAGGTGGGAATCAAAACAATTTTTGTGAACCCATCTTCAACTAGTTTGTCAAGTATTTCTGGGATTGACGGCTTGTTTATAACCATAAAACAGTTTTTAACACTCTCAAATTTCGCTCCTTTTCGCAGAATCCCCACAAATTCTTCTATTGTTTCACGGTTGTACGGAAGCTTACTTCCATGCCCGATAAGAATCAAACATGATTTGCTCATTTTTGTTTCACTCCAAAAAGTTTCACAGCAACTTCTATGAGTTGCTGGTCGTTGTCTATTGCGGCTTTCCGCAAATTTTCCACAATAGGCACCAACGTTTGTTCAATAATTTCAAAGGTTAACCCGTCGATAGCGTCCTTCTTTTTAGCATCCAACTTTCCCAGCATACTGTTGGCTTTTGTTAACTCTTTTTGCCGTATTTCTTCAGCATGAGAAAACAGGGACGAAACAATACTGCTTACAGATTGAGCCTTCAAATCCTGTTCCAACAAAACCAGAGCATCATCAATAATTTGTGACGCTTTATTGGCTTTTTGTTTCCTTTTATCTTTGTTTTTTTGGGAAATAACCCGCAGGTCGTCAATGTTGTAGAGTTTTACACCTTCTAATTCTTGCACTGACGCTTCCACGTTCCGTGGGTTAGAGATGTCGATAATCATCAAGCCTCTTCTGTTGCTACGGTTTTTCATAATCTTACGCACTGGCTCTTTCTTGAGCAGATAATGAGGCGCCGCCGTAGAACAGATAACAACGTCAGCGTTTTGAAGTGCATCTTCAAGTTTGTCAAACTTCACCGCTTTTCCTGCAAGTTTTTCTGCAAGCATCACTGCTCGTTCATATGTTCTGTTTGCAATGAATATCGCGTTGGGTTTGCAGCTTGCCAATGCCTTGGCTACTAGGGTTCCTGTTTCTCCTGCGCCCATGACTAGTACGTTTTTTCCTTCAAGGTCTCCTAGAATGGTCTGAGCAAGTTCAACAGCAACTGAACCAACTGAAACTGCGCCCCTGTTGATGCTTGTTTGGTTTCTTACATGTCTTCCAACACTTACTGCTCGGGTGAACACTGTTTTAAGCACAGGACCAACAGTCATCGCGGATTCGGCAACGGAATATGCGTTCCATACTTGACCTAGTATTTGGTCTTCGCCTACTACCATTGATTCCAGACCCGAGGCAACACGTAAAAGATGTTTTAGGGCATCTTGGTTTAACGACACTTCAATTTGCTGTGTCGCTTCTGATTCTGTTTTGCATTTTTTTGTTAAGTAGCCTGTTATCTGCTCTTTGATGTTTTTGTCTTCTTTACTTACTATGTAGACTTCTGTTCGGTTGCAGGTTTGAAGCACTACACATTCTTCAACATGTTTTATTTTACAGAGTTCAGCAAGGGCTGTTTTTGTGTCCTCAAAGGCGACATTTTCCATTAGGGAGACGCTTGATTTTTGGTGCGTAATCCTTGCGTTTATGATATTTATGGTGCTTCCAGAGGACTCCATGGATGGATAATCCCTCCAACTTAAATATAAGAGTTCGCATATTTTTGCGCCAGAACAACACAGGGGAATAGACTTGCGTCAAAGAATTGGGTTGGTTTACGTTCCAGGGGCATTACCCTGTTTTGAAAACTTCGGAAACCTGCCAACTGACCTAATTCGAGAAAACGGTCTGGTAGACCAAAAACCAGCCTCAAAAGTTCTGGATTTAATGATAATCCCTGGAGGCAGCTTGGTTGAATCCCAGAGTATCTCAGAAGCTATTCAGAAAGAAATTATAAAAATGGCTGACGCAGGCAAACTTGTTTTAGGTATTTGTTCAGGGTTTCAGATACTTGCTAACAAAACAGACATCGGACGATTATCGTCCACGCCCATTCTGCGGGACGGGCTTGGACTGTTAGATGTAGATTTTGAGCCCCTAATCTGCACAGACCACATTACGGCATCGGTTGTTGGAAAAAGCTTCATAACAAACAATGCAAAGGGTCCAGTTACTGGTTTTCACTGCCATACTTATGGCAAAATCTCTGCCCACAAAGACGCAGAACCGATTTTAGTTTCTCACATCAAACGTGTAAACTACCGCAGTAACCCCCAAGACTTGGTCTCTGGGTTCACCAACAAAGAAGGCAATGTTGTCGGCATTTTAGCCCATGCGTTGCTGGACGAAAACCAAACAGTTACTCAAAGTATTCTGAGGTCTTTGGACATTTCTTCAGAAGACTACCAAGAAATCAAAAAAGCAAATTCTGTGCTTATGGAAAAAATCAAAGCCGAAGTCGGAGTTTCTTCTGGTGTTTTTTCACAAAAACGCCAACCTGGTTCTGCAGACACTCCTATGCTTTTGTTTACAACCGCAACAGGAAGCGGCTCAGGTAAAACCTTCATCGTCACTGGCTTGGCTGGAGCCCTAAAAAAGCGTGGCGCCAATGTTGGGTTGATAAAAGTTGGTGGGGACATCCGTGACATTGTTCCCGCTTTGTATTTGATTAAAGAGCCCATCCAAACATATTCTTCAATAAGAATTGCAAACAGTGGCTGGACGCAGCATTCAGAAGCTGTAGAACTTGCCGAGAAACAGTTTGATTTCTTGTTAATTGAAGGCGCAATGGGGCCCTTTACTGGTTTTCTTAACAAAAATGTTGCCCGTCCAGCGTCAACTGCCGAAGTAGCCGTAGCCTTGGGTGCACCTGCCATTTTGGTGGTTGCTTGTGATAAAGCTGGAATCGAGGGTGCTGTGGTAACTGGGTTGAACTATGTTAGGATAATGAAGGCTCTTGGAATCAAAGTGGCGGGAGTTATTCTAAACAAGGTTCACACAAGCTATCTATCATCTGAAATCAAAGAAAGCATCAAACAGGCATTCAAAAACGTGGGTGTGCAGTTGCTTGGTGTAATTCCTCGTGTTCAGTCCGAGGGACGGGGCGCAATT
>JAOZIC010000128.1 GCA_026014605.1 Candidatus Bathyarchaeota archaeon | reverse complement strand
TTTTCTGATTTTTTGTACATCTTATGGCGTGACGCTTAACAGTTCTCGTCAACTGTCAAATCTTAAATATTCGGACAATCATACAAGCCGATGGGCTACAAACAAAATGGAAGACCTAACCCTACCAGACGTAGAAACAGTAAGAAAAAGAATCGACAACGCACCAAAAGAAGAAGCAAAATTTTGCTTAATGGCAGCATACCTTTTTTGCGCAAGAGCATCAGAAATCATCGGAACCACAAACAAATACGACATCTCACACAACCAAACAGTTGCACGAGGACCAACCGGAAAAGACGCAAAACTCGAAACCTTTGAACTAGGAGACATCAAAACCGAAGCCGCAATATTCACTGTTCGTACTGCCAAACGTGACGGAAAAATTAGAAAGATCGCATTACCCCTTGACAAACATTTCGAGCCATGGACAGAACAACTCTACAACTATTACCAAGAACACGGAAACGACAAAGTCTTTCCTTTCACGCGACAAAAGGCCTGGGACTTTGCCCAAGAAACATTTGTAGGACTAAGATACCCCATAGAAAAATACAACCAGTATGGCACTACAGATGCAAAACCAAAACCGGTCAAAGCACACATGAAACCTTTTAGAACACATGCGTTGCGTCACCTGCGGGCAACAGAATTAATCGAGACTTTTGGTTTTACGGGCTTTGACTTATCGGTGTACGGCGGCTGGACCTTGCGCAGCATGGTCGGAGTGGGGTCAGCAATGTCTAGGTACGCTCATTTGGATTGGCGAAGATACTTCCCCAAATTACTGAAAAAAAGGTTTTAAATTATTCAATAAAAACGCGTTTTTAGCATCACTTTCCTGAGGACTCATTTGTATTGATGTTTTGGGGCATAAAACGCCTAAAATAAGCTCAAAACGGGCTTCTTTGGGTTAAAACTAGATATCTAACAGTTTCGTCAAACTGTTACCTTGGGCTTTTGGTGACAAACAAACGAGCACGACAAAATTGCAAAAACAATCCAGTTGTTAGCGTATCACAACCAAAGTGTATCCACGTACAGTAAAGTCCAGCGGTAATTTGTGCTACGGTCAACAATAAACCCTAATACTTTTTACGCAAAAAGGGTAGGCCTTTGGAGTTAAAAGTTGTAAGTGTTAACCATGCGCTGAAATGGAGTTATGAGCGTTTTTGTCAAAAAATTGTAAGTGCCGCTTTTCCGTGTTGGTGGATACAAAAGCATCACCAAACTCCCTCTTTGGCACCATTTTTCTCTTAGGTATATCACCACAAAACTAGAGCGTTTCTACATCCTGTTTTCATCAAACTGTTGTACCATAACACTTTCAAAGACATTTCCAAGACCTCAACGTGGGCAAAAAACCTATGAAATCTACAGCAGTTAAAGCACAAGGTCTAGGCAAGAAATTTGAGGTTGACACGGTTGTTGTTGAAGCACTAAGGAACTTGGACCTCACGGTAAACACTGGAGAGTTTGTTTCAATTTATGGGCCTTCAGGTGCAGGAAAGTCAACACTACTAAATCTGATTGGCGCATTGGACAAACCCACATCTGGAACAATAGAAGTGTTTGACCACGACCTAAACGCGTACGACGAAAACTTTCTGGCAACATTTCGGTCAACATACGTCGGGTTTGTTTTTCAGTCATATAATCTAAGTTCAACTTTAACTGCAATAGAAAACATTGCCTTTGTTATAGAACTCGCAGGTTGGAAAGCAAAAAACCTGTTCGACCGCTCTGAAGATTTGCTCAAACTTGTTGGATTAGAACATCGGGCAAACCATTTTCCAGCACAACTAAGCGGAGGTGAACGCCAAAGAATTGAATTTGCCCGAGCGTTAGCAAATAATCCGCCCCTTCTGTTAGCGGATGAACCTACGGGCAACTTGGATGCAAACACTGGCGAAGAGATAGTTAAGATTCTGCACAAAATCAAGAAAGAAGGAAAAACCGTTATCGTTGCAACCCATGACCCAAAACTGTTGGAGCTTTCAACACGTTCGCTATACCTTAAGAACGGGAGACTTACCAGAAATGAGTGAAGTCTCGTTTCCGATAAAAGATTTAACCCGACGAAAAACGCAAACAACGCTGACTTTTATTGGTTTGACAATCTCGTTTGCAACAACAATTTTTTTGGCGATATTTGCAGACAATCTGGGGTTTGACATCGGTTTCTTAAGTCGTGGCGGTCAGTTAAGTAATGGTTTTTCGGGCATACTGTACCAGTTTGTTTTGATTGTTACTGCTCTTAACATGATAATTGGTCCACTGGTCACGTCTTTTCTTGTCAATCTAACCATGTCCGAAAGAATGAAAGACATCGGAATAATGAAATCCTCAGGTTGCCTGAGCAACTCCGTTTTAGTTTATTTCCTAACTGAACTGTCATTACTTGTTTTAGCAAGCGCAGCAACAGGAATAATTCTGGGGCTGACATCATTTTTTGCAGTATCAATTTTTTTGAATTCTACTGGATTTCAGATTTCACAAAACGTAAACATAGTAGCCGTTGCTGCAACCTGTGTTATACTCATAGTTTCTTCACACTTTTTTGGTGCGCTACCCATACGCAAAGCAGCAAAAGCCCGACCCGCAGAAGCAATGTCTCCAATCTTTTTGCTTGGAACCATGTCAGGAACCGCAAAACGAATTCCATCTAGACTGGGATTAACATTCAAAATTGCATTTCGTAACTTAATTCGCCGCCCCTCGGGAACTATCCAAGCAATCTTATGTCTAACAGTGGTTTTGACGTTAACCACTGTTGCAATTGCCGGAGGCATGATTTCCAATCAAACTACCTCAAATTATGTTGAGCGAGCAATCGGCGAAAACGTTGTTATTGTAGGACATACGGACGTAACTGAACATTATGTGGGGTTACTGTCCAAGTTTTACCAAACAATAGAACCGTCAGACTTTGATTTTCTTGATTCATCTTTTGAAATCTCCACAGATTTTGTTTCAAACTTAGAACAGATTTCAGGAGTAAGTATTGTTGACCCCCGACTAATCTTTGAAACAACTGTACATGAAGGTAAGGGCGTTGTCTATGATGGTATAACCCAAACAAATGCAGTAATTATTGGCGGTGACCGTTCAGACTCTGCACTTGTTTTGGGTGTTGACCCCGAAAAAGTAGTTAACAACTGGATGATTCTTGGCGAAAAACTAGGGGTAAATGAGCAAAAAGTTGCAATGATTGGCAATTCTTTGGCTGCTTCAATGTATTCTGACGTACTAAACCAAAGAATCAGCTTGATTGAAAAAAATGGGCACCCCTACGACAATGTAGGCGTCTGCGTAGACCCCCTAAATAGCGGGAAAGTTGTTTATGTGCCCTTAGAAAGTTTGCAAAATCAAACAGGTAAACCGGCGTACAACATACTTTTCTTACAAACAGACCCTGCTGCAAACGCCCAAGTTCTCAGTGACATACAAGAATTTGCCATACAAAACAATATGACCGCAGTAAACCTTAACCAATTTGTATCAAAAAGCCTATCCTTTTTGAATAAAACATGGTCAGTTGTAATGTTTCTGCCGTTGTTTTCTCTGGTTACGGCGGCTGTTTCTTTGTTTAGTTATATGATGCTCGCGGTTTCTGGGCAGGAACACGAATTTGGTATAATGCGAGCCCTTGGGGCAAAACCGTTTTCGGTAATCAAAATCGTTTTTGCGCAGGCGCTTGTAATCATATTGGTCAGCGGATTGATTGGAATCAGCTTGGGGTTACTGATGTCTTTTGAGTTCTTGATTCCAAGCCCCACAAGTTCACAGTCTACACTTATTTCGGTCACAGTTGGACTCTTTTGTGTAATATGTGTTATAAGTGCATCAGCATTGTATCCTTCTCTACATTCAATTAAGAAAACCGCACTTGAAGCAATTTCATCAACTAGTTGAATAGACAATACGAAAACGTATATACCACAATCAACCATATAACAGTGCTATCAGGGGGACTCACGAGTTTGTCTGATAACCTTGCAGGGCGTATACTCTGTTACAGAACAGGACCAAAAAGTCAAAGCACCAAAGAATGCATTCTCAAATTTTCCAACATAGATTCACTTGACCAAACAACAGCGCTCATCGGAAAAAAGGTTGCATGGCCAGTCAACGAACATAAGATAACCGGAAAAATCGTGGCTGCACACGGGAAAAACGGTCTGGTAAGAAGTCGTTTCAGAAGAGGGATACCTGGAACGGCTTTACTTTCCGCCGTCGAGATACTCTGACAGTTTAGGACCCATTTTTGCTTGAAAATGAGCCAAATCTTTAGTGTAACCTAAAAATTCGTCAACAAAATTTTGAAGCTGCAAAATAGGAACAACGGGCACTTTACTGTAAAACTTCACAGGCCCTGGAAACAAAGACAAAATCACCGGAAAAAGCGTTGCATGCTCCCAATCTTGCACACCCGCTTTTTGTTGCAGAAAATGCAGACTGTTTGCTAATACTTGTGTTCGTTGAGCCTGTGCATCAGCAACTCGTGATATTGCTGAATTTCCCCAACCGCGCCGCCAACGTTTGCAATCTACGCATACGATTATTGGTTCACTAATCGCTAGTACGTCGATTTCCCATCGTCTTTGGGCTGCTTTGAATCTGAAGTTTCGTTTGACCTCGTAATTGTTTTTTTCAAAGGCTGTGGCTGTAAAGTTTTCAAATTCTTTCCATTCAAGTACTTTGCTGACTCTTTCAATATCTGTTCCATTGTTGATGGCGTGAATGGCAAGCTTTACACGCTGGTTCGAAGATAGTTCGATGTGTTCGTTATCATGTTCGATGGCTCCAATTTCACGAAGACCACCTAAAATATTGTTGGCAACCTGAACAGGAACCTTGGCTTCTTTCGCAATATCTTCATTTGAGGCATTTCCGGTGCCTGTTTGTTTCAGTAACGCAATCAGGACATCAGTTGTGGCAGTCATCTATTCTTGGCTCCGAAACGTTTCAAATGAACAAGTCTTCCTTTGCAGAACGCAGCATCTTAGTTGCATCTACGGTTTCAGATTTTGGATAGTTGTACCCTCTGATTATTGCTGCGGGAATACCCTCGTTAGTTTGTCCAATCACCAGTTCAGCCGCAGAAGCCAGCTCATCGGCAATTGCAGTTCTTTTGAGTCGTATGGTATACCCAAAAAGGTCTTTCTCTCCGCGCCTGTCCCGTAACGGTTCAAAACCACATGTGCCTAAAGCGATGTTGATTTCGCCACGGCGGAAGGGGCGACCATGAGTATCAGAAACAATAACTGCGACGTCTTTTCCACAATTTTTGCGAATTCCTTCCCTGATTTTTTTGGCTGATTGATTAGAGTCTTCGGGCAAAAGTGCTACTATGCTGGTTCCTGCAACATTAGATTGATCAATACCTGAGTTTGCGCACACTATGCCATGTTTTGTTTGTGTAATCAGTTTTCCCTTACTTGTGCGCACAACTTTTTGGGACTCTCTTAGAATAACTTCAACCAACTTTGGGTCTTTTTGTGTTTTGTTGGCTATTTTTTTGGCATATTCACTAGGTGTAACTGTGTCAACGTCTACAACGTTTCCTTCTGCACGGGCAACAATAACATGGGTAACTACGATAACATCGTTGTTTTCAATCGGAGTGCCTTGTTTTTCTGTGGCCTGACAAATTAGCTGAGCAATATCATTGCCTTCTTTGATTATTGACAGGCCAGTTATGGGTATTATTTGGACGTTATTCAACAATTTTCCTTCTTTAGATGATTTGTTGTGGATGGTTTAATATTATTCGCAAACAAGAACAAAACCAAAAAACATGTAAATTGTTATTACAACTGTTCAAACTGCGTTTTTTTGACAGTTCTAACATAAACTATTAACATTCTGGTTAGCGCATGCAATAGAAAACATTCTGATTAGAGCTAAAACTGTAAAAAAACCCATGAATTAACATCTGAAAAACGCCTTTCGTGTTAAAAACCAAACTTTGAGCCGGAGCAATATATAAAATACACAATTGGTAGGGCACACTAAATGAAGGGGTCACGGTATCCGCTGGGCTAACGGGGTATTGCGACTTACTGGGTGATGCAGATATCCAAACAAAACCTGAAAGTATAGACGTTGAAACCATGGGTTCATCACAATGCACAATCACAGAATATTCACCAACTGCCTTTTCAAAATCACTAACAGCGCAAACAAGTAACTTCTATGATTACTATCCGTTTGTTCCTGAATGAACTGATTTTTTGACTTCTGCATGTTTCGTCAAACTTCGGTGTTGACCCCAAAAAAACATTGTTAAATTTTCCGAAGTGACCATTAAACTTTCGACCGAAAGCACAAAAATGAAGTAACATATTACAAAATATTTATTAAAAAATGTCAAAAATTTTGGCTTTCGGTAAAATTCGCAGAACCAAAATTTTATTCCAATCGTATTTCAAAGAAATAGTTAGGTCAACAAGTACACTATAGATGTAACTTCTTAATGAGTGCATATTTAGAATCAAGTTAGGACACAGAGGTTACAAAAAACGGGTCGTTTTCGTGGATTGTAACACTCTGCGGCGTAAATTCAAGTGATTTTTTCAGAAACAATGGACCATTGATAGCTCGTTTTCACAAAACAGACAACATTTTGGTGCAAGTCACGTCTAATTTTGGTTCAAAAAAATGGATTTTGCTTGATAGCAGACTGCAGTTCCTGCTGTTTTAGACCCCTATATAAGCTTCGAACATAAACGTCAATTGTGGATTAATTTTAGGTCTCAGGCGCCAAAAGTTAGGGTTTTAGCAGAATAAGGTGTGCACACAAATGATATACGCTCAAAATCCGATTGGTATTTGGGGCTTTGTTTGTTTAGCAAGATTTTGGTTGCTGTTGATGGTTCGGATACTGCAGATAAAGCGTTAGAGTTTGGTTTTGATGTGGCCACAAGATATTCTGCAGCACTTGTTGTTGTTAGCGTATTTGATGTAATATCTACGTCACTTG
>JAOZIC010000062.1 GCA_026014605.1 Candidatus Bathyarchaeota archaeon | reverse complement strand
CCACAAGCCTAGCATGGATGCACGGACTCTACGACGCCATAGCAATCGCAATAACCTATCTCGCATACGCATGAGGAATGAAAACATGCGAGGATACCTAGACCGAGACTTTATCCAAACTACAGAAGGATTTTTCTTTTGTATCGTAGGCGCAGTTCATCCACCTGAACGCGTGATTTCTTATATCAAATATGTTCCTTCTGAATCAGGAATCTGGGGAACCGAGCAAGAAAGGTTCAGCAGAATACTGCAAAAATACACAATTCCCAACCTGATACAGACGTTCAATTTCATACAAGAAAACTATCCACACTACATTTTCCACTCTCCAGCAGACAACATAACAATAACCGCAGTCCCACACCAAAACATCAAAAAACATTTCAAACCGGAACAAAAACTAGCAGAACTCAGAAAAACAAACGAGCTTGACACGTTACAACAAAAGCTAATCAGACTCACAAAACTGTTAGAAAAAACCAGCAACATAGACGAAGAAGCCTTTGGAATAACTGGGTCACTTCTGTTAGACATTCATCAACCCCAGTTTTCGGACATTGATCTGAACGTGTACGGAGTAGAGAACAGCTGGGAACTAAAAGATGCTTTAACAAAAAACATGTCCAATATCACCATAAAACGTTTAGAAGGACAAGCCCTCGAAGAGTGGTGCATCAAAAAATCCAAAGATTACCCCTTAACGCCTGCTGATGCAGCAAATATTTACAGGCGTAAATGGAACTTGGGACGGTTTGAGAACACTTGGGTGTCCATTCATCCGATTAAGCTTGAAAAAGATGTCAAAGAAAAATACGGCCAAAAAACATACATTCCAGTTGGTCATGTTACAATTCAAGCTGTTGTATCGGACAACACTGAATCACTGTTTCTGCCTGCAGTTTACCAAGTCAAAGATGTACAGGTACTAGAAGGCGTTGGGCAGGGACCGATAACCGAGGTTGTTTCCTATGAGACGTTATATGACAGCTTAGCCCAGAACGGAG
>JAOZIC010000061.1 GCA_026014605.1 Candidatus Bathyarchaeota archaeon | reverse complement strand
CGGATCATACCCAACAAAAAAAGAACTACTAGAAAACCTACCAAAAAAGATTCAATACCAAACATTCAACCGCATATTAGATTATCTGGAAAGCTCAAACAAAATCATGTTTAACGGAAGAAACATAATCTGGATCTTTCCAGACAACCCAAAACTAAAAAAACTCCTAGAAACAAGCGAAAACCTAGAAATCTAACATCAAGAATACCCAAAACGCCTTTCATACTCTTTGTGACTTGAAAAAAATTCTAAAACAACAACAATTTTCTTGTCAGTCTCAGCAATAATTGTGTAAATTAGACGACTTTCTTTTCCCGTTTCCATCCTGAAAAGATTGCGAATGCCATATTTTGTTACATACACTTTAGCCCATTTCTTTTTTTCAATCTTATCGCCCACAAACATATCAGCCTTAATAGCCTCCAATGCAGCACGTATTCGCCTATACAACTCACAATCATCATCTAAACCCGAAAAGAACACTCCAAATTCAGGCGTTCCCCGCAGTCCGTCAGGTGGCACACGTTTCCTCAAGCCTTTTCAACCAAAGCCAAATTAACCGCTCACAGTCCTTATGGCTTTTGGCCCAGTCAACTACCCACCAACAAATTGATGCCGAGTACCAATCGGAAATACATGAACTGGATTTCTCATGCTGCAGCTGATCTGTAGGAACAACCATTTTGCGACAAAAAAAGGCACACGTGCACTCCGGCATGAGAGGGATCTGCACCAAGGCAGACGCAAAATCACCAAAAACATTCCAGGATCCCGGACCATAAAAGCCAATTCACAACCAAAAACGCTGAACTGCAGCAGCCGGGTCCCACTAAAAAAAGACGTGAAAAAGACAAAAAGAGCTGGGCCACGTGGACCCTAACCGCCAATCTACGACAGCCTAACGCTCTGTTTTTCGTGGTTCAAACAAGTTAGAGACAAACGTTTGTGCAGTCCTCTGAAAAGATCGCTCAATCGTCTTGTCGATGCTTGCAAGCTTTTGTTCA
>JAOZIC010000110.1:5567-7286 GCA_026014605.1 Candidatus Bathyarchaeota archaeon | reverse complement strand
CCAGTAAATGTTGTTTCACGAAGAGTCTTAGAAGAAGAGGACGGACAACAACTTTTTGAAGCCACAAAAAAAGGCAAAGTTGCATTTGTGGTTCAGGGCGACCCAATGATAGCAACCACACATGTGGATTTGCGGATTAGTGCAGAGAAAAAGGGTATTAAAACGCGGGTTGTTCATGGGGCGTCTGTGGTTTCTGCGGTTAGGGGGATTTCTGGGTTGCAGAATTACAAGTTTGGAAAAGCTGTTACGGTTCCGTTTTCTGAAGACGGTGTTGTTTCAGAGACTCCATACAACGTTATTATGGAAAACAAGCAGAGGGGACTGCATACCATGTGCTATTTGGATATCAAAGCTGTGGAGAAAAGGTATTTGACGGTGAACGAGGCGCTTAAAACTCTGTTAGATGTTGAGAAAACAAGAAAGCAACAGGTTGTTACACCAGAAACGTTAGTGGTTGGCGTAGCGCGGGCAGGTTCACCTGAACCAACAGTAAAGGCGGGCTTTGTGAAAGAGATGTTAAGCTTTGATTTTGGAGAGCCTCCACACACGTTGATTGTTGTGGGAAAACTTCATTTCATGGAAGCTGAAGCATTAACTGCACTAGCAGGTGCACCAAAAGAAGTGTTGGAGATGGCACAATGAAAATAGACGAACTGATTACAAAATACGTCAAAGGCGCTGACCGAGTTATTGCAGAAATCGGCGAAATACCCGACGAAGTAGAATTAAACAACCAAGAAGCAAAAACAGTATTTGACTGGGCTAAACGTTATCTGCAAGACGCCAAATACTATCAAGAGAAAGGAAAACTGGAAACAAGCCTTACATCCGTCGCTTACTGCGAAGGACTACTAGACGCACTGCGGCTACTTGGAGCGGTAGAGTTTTCATGGTAGAAAAAAACAAACAAAAAATTGTGCTAGCATCAGGAACATTTGACCTGCTTCACTTAGGTCATGTCAGGTTTCTAGAAGAAGCAAAAAAGGCAGGCGGCGAAAACGCCAAACTGGTAGTAATAGTAGCACGTGACAGCACAGTAAAATCAAGAAAACACAAAAACCCAGTTATGCCCGAAGACCAACGGCGCGCACTTGTTGAGTCGTTAAAAGTTGTAGATGAAGCGATTCTGGGTTGGGAAGACTACAGCATCAACAAAGTAATAGAACGAATAAAACCTGACATCATCGCGGTTGGTCATGACCAAGATGGTATAGAACAAGAAGTTTTGAAGGCAATCAAAGAAAACAAGGTTTCTATCAAAGTAGTTAAAATTGGAAGATTCGGAAAAAGAGAACTAGACAGTTCATCAAAAATTATGAGAAAAATCATTGAATCGTTTAACGAATAAACAAGTTACCGTTAAGGCGCAATTATTATTTCGACTTTGACTTTGTTTCCGTCTTTTATGTCCAGTTGACGTCTAAGAAAAGTTGGCGAAACAACTTCTAAAACAGACGCGCCGTAGTGGGTACGCATCGCGTAGATGACGGCTCCTTTTGCTTTGTTGTTTATTATTGCGGGATAACATTTCACTGGACCAAAGGTTCTGGATTCGTCTTTGAATCCTTCAAGCTCCACCGCAGGGTAGGTTTCAAGTTCAGACAAAGACTTCAGGTCATATTCTGTTGTTACTTTGATGTTAAGGGTTCCTGGATATGGGTCAAAACCAAGTTTTTCCATGAACTGTTTTCGGTACCCTTCTTTAGTTACGTAGTATGC
>JAOZIC010000110.1:0-5467 GCA_026014605.1 Candidatus Bathyarchaeota archaeon | reverse complement strand
GGTTTGGTTGTAAAGTGTTGTAGAGCTATTCCGGGGGCTGTTAAGACACGTATGACCAATGAGTCTTTGTATTTGCCGCTTAGTCTCAACAGTTCGTAAGATATTGAGCTGATTACGGGAATTAGCAGTATCCTGTAAGATAGTCTAATCCAATAGTTAGGACTGGAAACAAGCGAAAAAACAACTATGCTGACCACAGCAACTATGAGAAGAAATGATGTTCCGCATCTCGCGTGGAATCTGGAGTATTTTCTGGCGTTTTCAACATTTAGTTCAACGCCTGCTTCGTAGGTATTAATTGCGGCGTGTTCAGCGCCGTGGTACTGGAATATTCGTTTAAAATCTTTGAACAATGAAATGACAGCCATATACCCTAAAAGAATGGCAAGCCGAACTATGCCCTCAACAATGTTGAAAAGTACACCTTCAAAATTTAGCAGACTGGTCAAAGCAAACGGCGTAGCAAAAAACAGCAGTACCGATAAACCAACTGCAAGAATAACAGCGACTGCGATTTCTTTTGGTCCAAGGCTTTCTTCTTCGTCTTCTTCGGCAAAGGCGGCGTTTGCTGAAAAGTAGATTCCTTTGACGCCCGCGTATAATGTTTCAAACAGACTGAAGATACCGCGTATGAAAGGAAGTTTAAGGAACACATATTTTGTGGACAAAGAATGTAGTTTTTCGCTTTTTGTAACGATTTCGTCGTTGGGTTGTCGTACACATATTACTAGGTGGTCTTTGGAGCGTATCATTACACCCTCCATTACTGCTTGGCCACCAAACGCCAACGACTGCTCATTCTTTTCGTTAGAAGTTAGGTTCATATCTGAAAAAAGATGTTACTGATTATTATGCTTTTATGAAAAATATTTGAGATTAAGAAAACTTTTATGCCCGTCAGTCCTAGGGCATACTGTGGTAAACCTGATGGAAGGAAAATGGGTTATAGATTGCCAAAAGATTTTGAAAGAAATAAAAAATTCAGCCAAAGCCGAAGGCCAAGACAGGCTGGACACAGTAAGGTCTATCAGGTTCACAATACTTGCACTGCAAAGAAGTGTAACAGGTTGGATGCAGTGGGCAGACAATCCTGATATTATGGCTCAGTTTTCGTTGGATGAGTTAACGGACATAAACAAGAAATTATCTGATTTGGTCTGCGCCTTTGTAGATTACGACGCAAAAATAACAGGCACCCAAGAACAAAAGTTTGAAAAGAAAATACGAAAAGATGCCATAACTAAGCCACAAAAAGGAAAAGACATGTTCTACGTAAAATAGAAAATTTCAGTTTTAGTTAAAAAGTCTTTTGCAGTGATAAAAAAGAAACAATTTCGAGTTAGCGTGTAGCTTTTTTTACACCCTTTTTGGTAGGAGCAGAGATAGTTGTATATTTTATAACGAACAATGTCACTACAACAGAGATAAGTAAGAAAACTGAAAAAACATCTTTGCTAGAAAACTCTGGAATAACTGAAGAGACAATGTATTGGCCAGCGTTGTTATCAACGGCATAATGCCCAGTGTTGTCATATGCACTAATTGTGTATTCAACAGTAGTTTCTTGTTGACCAGGTATTATGCAGTCATATGTTTGGTCGGCAGAATTATACATCATAGGTATCTTTTTTTCGTCAGCAGATACAAAATATGTTAACGTAACATTTTGGACACCACTAGCAGCATCAGTTACCATAACAGTGACTTTCACACTCTGATCAGGTTTCACAACACCATCAGGAATATGAGACGAGTCACCGATGGTTGGAGGCATCGTATCAATTCCAAGTTTTTGGTTTTTGATGGTTTCAACATTGCCTTTGCTGTCAACAGACCGGTAGTAAACTACAGTAATACCTTCTTGATTTGATAATGAAAAGGGTGCATCATATTCTATCCAAACACGCGTGTCATAACTATATTCAGTTTTAGCCACTACCGAAAGATAATCAGATGCAAACAAAAGCACTTCAACCGTTGAATTGAACCAATAACTGTCGATCATTGTTCCATTAACCACAATTGTTGTTACAGGAGGGTCAATATCTGTGGAATCGATAAGTGGGTATTGATCTTGGTTAAGGTCATTAATTACATAAGCTGAATCTCCGATTCCATCGCTGTCAACATCTATGCCGTTGTAGGCACTCCAAAAGTTACCGCCAGACGGATAACCATCATCCCAAAAGTTAGTGTTGTTTCCGTGTGAAAAAAATGTGGAAAACGAGTTTCCAATAAAGTTGTTATGATATATATGGTTGTTTGCTGAATCAGAAAAACATAATGCATAGTTGTTGTTATGTAGCGAGTTAACGGTAAAGTTGTTATCTGAACTTGAAGTAAAAAAGATACCGTATTTTGTGCCAATTATTGTGTTTCCAAAAAGGGTGTTATGACTTGCCCCAACAAGATTTATGCCCATAAACATTATGTTATTTATCTCGTTTCTGGAAACAGTAACCCCAAAACAATTCGATACAACTAAACCTGCCTGTTCACTATTGGTTATTTGGTTTTCCAAAATAATACTGTTTGAGCACCCCCAAAAAGCTACTCCAGTAATTGCACAATCAGATACAACATTTCGAGTAAAAGTAAAAAATGGACAAGAACGTATTCTCACACCACAATCGCCAAATGTATTCAATATCTGATTTTCATAAAGTGTACCGTGAACACAATTTTTGAAGAGGACACCTTCATGGTTATTCCGTATAACATTATCACTAATGGTAGTAAGATTACATGATTCAACGTAAATCCCAACACCCGTTTCTTTTCCAAGAACTAGTTTGTCGCCACTGTTTTGTATCGTGAAGCCACTTAGTTGGACATTATTCGCAGTAATTGTAACAACGTTGCCAACAGAATTTCCATCAAGTATAGTTGAAGAACTACTCACACCAACAAGCTTTACGGTTTTGTTCACAAACAAGTTTCCGTAGTAATGCCCAGATGGCACATTAATGGTGTCTCCAATATCTGCAGCGTTGATTAAATCTTGGATAAGTGAATATTTTATAGAACCACCATCGACATAAAAGGGTACATGAAAGCGCACATCATTGGCGTCCCGAATTATAAGTATATGAGACCCCGAATTTGTTGCAGGTACAATAATTGATGTGTTAAAGAACCCAGTTTGGTTAACCACTGTGCTTCCAACTGGTGTTTCGTCATCCAAAAGGAAAACCATGTTACCAGGATAAAAAAGAGTTCCAGCAATACTGACAGATTGGCCAATAATTAGAGAGGTTGCCGAGGAAGAAAACACGGTGAAATTGCCAAATAATTGTCCATTTGGAGCCACCTGAGGTCCAAATTGAATTAAGCCTCTTTTGTATTGATTACATACGATAGTATGCCAACCACCAGTAGAATCTGATGCCCCAAAAATAATTGACAACGCAGATTCATCCAGAAGTCCCGAACCTAAAACCTGTTTCAAATCAGGTGCAAATGTGTTATAGCTGAAGTGACCTAAACCATCAACATAAACTGATTCAGCAAGTAGTTGGTTACCGATTGGGTGCGAATAGCAAGTCAAGTTTACTATAGCGCCAGCAGGAAAGTTGGAACCGCTAATAACGATTGGTTGTCCGGGAATACACGGATTAGGCATAACTTCCAGTGTGGGTTCATTCACTGAATAGCTGCTGTTTACTGAAAGAGCAAATGTAGCGTGGGTTGTTACAAGGCCACCGAAAAAGGTTAAGACTAAACAAGTAAGAATAAAAAAAACATTTTGAGAGTTGATACAGATTTATCCATATTAAGTGTCTCTATACACCATAATTTAATATATAATGAATAAAAACGTTCTTGTCAATATTTCTTGACCAAACAAATAATACAAAAAAATTTTTAGTCAACTTTTCTTGACAAAAACATCATCTAAAGAGTTAGAAAAATCAAAAAAGGAATGTGACTAAAAAAAGTCGTGTGTAAAATGTTGTTACATTGAAAAAGTCTAATCATGTTGCTTTCGTAACACGTGTCTGATTGATTTTTCTGTTTCCACGTGAACTAACCTATGTTTCTTGCCGCAGATTGGACACACCAAATCTTGTCCAGTGTCTACTTCTTTTTTAGGAACTTTAGGTTTGACCTGAGTTAGCTTTTGTTCAAGTTTTTGTTCAGGTGAATCATGTGAAAGAGTCCAAGCACGTTGAAGAACAAAAAGGGTTACTAGCTCCTTTTCGTTGTCTTGTTCAGACATGGTGACTAAATATTTGCCAGGTGCCTTTTTTCCGGTTGCGTGTTCGTATGATTTGATTTCAAAGTTTTCTCGGATTACTGCAGGAACCTCATCAATAGTAGCTACAACGTTTCGTTTGAGTTTGTCTGAATCATCAGAAACGGTTAAAGAAATCACGTCGTAGAGCATACCGTCAATTATGCTGTTTTGAAAGAGCATACTTTTTCCTTCCAGTTGTGAATAGCGGATACCTGGTGGACATTTTACGGCTTTAACAGTAATTTTTCCTTGTTCTTGGTCTTTGCATAGCTTGAAAAGCCATTCACCAGTAAGAAAGTCGTTAACTTGATAAAATCTAACTTCTCCGTTTCTCAACTGGCGCAGGGTCATGTCGTACCAAACATCGTTGGGTCGGTTTTCGATTTGTCGTACTTTAATATGTTTTAGAAACTGCAAAGAAACACACGTCCTTTGTATTACATTTTTTCTTGTACAGTTTAAGATTTTCGGAAAATATGTACATACAATAAAATGGTCTATTCTATTTAAGATAAAAAAATGAATAAAAAAAGAAAAGGGGGAATTAAACCCTTTAGATTAAGGGGTTTAACCTGCTATTTTTGAGCGAATGGTAATTACTGCAAACACTGCAGCGATTGCTGCTACCAAAGAGAGGACAACTGCAATCCAAACTGGGGTCATGTCAACTGCGCTTAGTCCTTGGACATCAGCTTTGACAGTTCCAACTTCAGTTTCAATTGTAGCTACGCCATCATCAATGGATGTAACAGTTCCGGATAGTGTTCCGAGATCTGTTTCGATTGTTGCAACAGTTCCAGATATGTCAGTTACTTCTAGGCCGATCGCATCAAGATCAGCTGTCAAAGCTCCTAGACTTGTTTGGATTGTAGCAACATCGCCAGCAATTTCCATTACATCACTACCAAGAGTACCAATGTTCAGGTTTGAAACAGCAGTTTCAACTGTACCAACTTTTGTGCTTATGGATGCGATACTGCTTGTAATGCTTGTGAGTTTTGCATCTAGACCATCAAGGCTGTCGATGATTACTCCTTCAGAGGTTGTGATTGCTTCAGTTATGTTTCCTTGAACATCATCAAGTTTGGTCATAATTGCATCCAAAGTTGCAGGAACAGAAACAGAGAACACACCAGTAGCTTTGGTTTCAAGACCAGTGCTATATGGAGTGTATGTAATTGTCCAGTTCCATGTTCCTATAGGAGCATCTGCTGGTAGTACTGCTTGGGT
>JAOZIC010000157.1:4935-7404 GCA_026014605.1 Candidatus Bathyarchaeota archaeon | reverse complement strand
CTTTCTTCAAAACCAAAAAACGAGGACTTACAATAAAATTTGGTGAACAGGTCTTTGCCCAGATAGATTTCTTCAAACAACCGTTTCAACAAATCAGGTTTTTCCAAGTCAAACGGCAACAAAACCTTAGCAAGCCGCTGCTCATCAATTACCACTTCGGGGTCTACGCCTAGTAGGGAGGTTTCTACAGGTTTTTGTTTCTCGATATTAGTTTGAGCCAAAAACAATTCCAAACTGATGATGCCGTTTTGTTTCAAGTTTGCCAAGTCTGCAGCTGTTATATCGTAGAGCCTGAGAAACTTGTTAACCTCAATCAGGGAACCAACAAAGGTTTGTATATCAGAAAACTTGAGGTTATAGAACCGTTTAGTAAAATCTTCAAGTGCTCCTTTCTGTTCAAGTTCCTTCATCAGCAAGGTTAGATAATATTCGATAAAGGCGTAGGACAGGTTCCAGTCGTTGTTGAAGCGTCCTGTGTCTTTGAATTTTTGGATATCAATCAAGTTGGCGAGTTTGCCTTCTTCGCCTTTGAGTCCCAGAATTCTTAGGAAATAGTAGTCAACAACTTTTCTTATGGTTTGACGGTAAGACTGGGCAGTTTGAACCAACACGCCATCAAAATCAAAAACAAGCTTACCGAAACTGCGAAGAGCCTCTTCGGAGCCTTCCCTGACGTAGATTTGTCGTTCCTTGTTTAGCAGTCGATAAGCCATGCTGTTTACTCCTCCAAAGTTTGTTTCAGGGCAGAAAGAAAAGCTTGGTTCATACTGCGGGTTCCAACAGTTACGCGAATACAGTTCTCTAACAAAGGCAGGTGACCTCTGTCTTTGACCAGCACGTTTCTTGTTTCCAGCCGCTGTTTTACAGTTGCAGACGTGAGATTGTCTTTAGTTACCTTGAACAAAAGGAAGTTTGCGTCCGAAGGAAATACCGTTATTCCTTTCAATTCTTTTAGTTTACTTAGCAACCAATCGCGTTCCTGTTTTACATGGTCGATTCTTTCTTTGAAAACGCTCCATTGCTGCAGCGCCAAAGCAACGATTCTTTGTGTCAAAACATTCACGTTAAACGGACCAGTTACCTTCTGAACATAGTTAACGACCTGTTTGTCTGCAACCAGATACCCCAGACGTACCCCTGCGAGACCGAACGCTTTCGAAAAGCTTCTTAACACAACTAGGTTGTCGTAGTCTTTTACAAGGTTTAGAACCGAACCTGAAGCGAAGTCAGCATAGGCTTCGTCCACAACAACCAATCCGTTGAATTCGTTCAACAATTTTTTGATGTCAGATTCTGGGAACTGGTTTGCAGTTGGGTTGTTTGGAGAACAAACGAAAAGCAACGAAGTTTTCTTGTCTGCTTTGCTCAGTAAATTGTTGACATTTAAACTGAAATCGGGTTCAAGAAACGCAGATACTTTTGTTCCACCATACAACTCCGCAAAAAAGGTGTACATCGGAAATGATGGCTCAGCAACTAAGACTTTCGTTCCTTTTCGCACAAACGCTTTCATTAGTAAATCCATGATTTCGTCTGCGCCGTTCGCAACCGAGACTTCGCAGTCACTAAACCCAACAAAATCTGCAATAGCCTTAACAGCCAAACCACCCTTAGGTGGCGGATACGCACGAACATCCACATCTTTGCAGGCTTCAACAACAATTTTTTGTATGACATCAGCTGGTGCGGCAAAGTTTTCGTTAAAGTCCATCTTCACGATTTGTTCACTGCTTTTGCGGTCTTCGATGGTTTTGACTTCGTAGCAGATTATGTTTTTGACTTCTTTGGGAACTATTTTGTCGATATTCATTTTTTGTTTTCACCCCGTATTGAAACAGACCTTAAGTGAGCATCAAAACCTTCCATATCAGCGATAGTTTCCGCTGTCTCTTTCAGGTTTTGGTACCCGTCCTTGGTGCACTGTATGAAGTTCATGGTTTTAATGAAATCCAAACTGGACAAACCCGAATACATCTTTGCGTAACCTGCCGTGGGAAGCACATGATTTAGGCCCGCCGAGTAGTCACCAAAGGCTACTGGTGAATATTTGCCCAGAAAGATTGCTCCGGCGTTTCTGATTTTTTCCAGAACCTGTTGCGGGTTTTCTGTTTGAATTTGCAGGTGTTCAGGAGCAATAATGTTTGAGAGTTCTACGGCTTCGTTGATGTCTTTGACCGTTACTATGATTCCGCCTTTCTTTAGCGAAGATTCTATGATTTCGGTTCGGGACAATGACTTGATTTGTTTTTCCACTTCCGCGTTTACTTTACGTGCCAACTCTTCTGAGGATGTAACAAGAATTGCCCATGCCTGTGGGTCGTGTTCTGCTTGGGCAAGAAGCTCAGAAGCAACAAAGGCTGGGTCTGCGGTTTCGTCAGCTATTACAAGTACTTCGCTTGGTCCTGCGGGGATGTCTATTGCTACGTCTTTGTTTACTTGGATTTTTGCGGCTGTTACGTAAACGTTTCC
>JAOZIC010000157.1:0-4835 GCA_026014605.1 Candidatus Bathyarchaeota archaeon | reverse complement strand
CCGAAGACGGATAAGACGCCTTACCTCCAGGAGCGTAAACTCCAACAGATTCTAAAGGTCGTACAACCTGACCAAGAGTTACACCCTCGGCAGCGGTCATGGTCCATTTTTCTTTGAGCTGTTTCTTGTGAAAAGCTGCAACGTTTTCTGCAGCTTTTTTTAGGGCTTCAACTTGGCTTTTCTGTAGTTTCTTGTAGGCAGCCTTGATTTCAGATTCTGTAACCTTAAGCCGAGACTGCGTAAGCTCTACGTTGTCAAACTTTTTGGTGTACTCCAACAGAGCAGCGTCACCGTTTATTTTGACGTTGTCTACGATGGTTTTCACTGACGTGGATATCGCAGAAAGGTCGGATTTGCCTCGGTTTAACAGTTGTTTAAGCATTTGTTCCCTGAAAACTTTGGACGAAACAGTTTTCATTGCTCAAGACCTCCCCGTAGCCGATCTAGAAGTTCGGTGATTTCGTTTTCGTATGTTCTGTAAGCGATTTTGTTGCATGCCAGTCGTGTTGTTGTGTCAAAGATGTTGTCGATTATTCTGAGTTTGTTTTTGCGAAGAGTTTCACCAGTCGAAGTGATATCCACGATTATTTGTGCCAAACCAAGCTTAGGCGCTAGTTCGGCGGTTCCGTTTACTTCGAGTACTTCGACTTGTTTTCCCATGCTTTCGAAATATTTTTTGGTAATGTTTGGAAACTCGGTTGCAACACGGGTTAACGCGGGGACATCGTCCACTGAAGTAATTGTTGAAGCTTCGGGTACTGCGATTACCATGGTTGCTTTTCCAAAACCAAAATCCAGCAACTCTAACGCGTCTGCGCCTCGTTCCTGTATTAGGTCGTGACCGGTTATGCCCAAGTCTACTGCGCCGTAGTGGACGTATACGGGGATGTCGTTTGCTCGGGCAAAGATTGCTTCGTACCGTGGGTCAGACGTTTTTGAAACGTATGTGCGTTCTTCTTCCAACACGGTTATGCCTGCGGATGCTAAAGCGTCCATGGACGGTTGTTTGATTCGTCCTTTGTTTGGGATTGCGATGCGTATCTTGTTTTTCATCAGTTTTTGCCTCCTATGCTTTTTATGAAGGCGTCAAGCTGGACAGTTTTTGACTTGTCCGATTTTAGGTCGTAAACAGTTACAGGAGAATTATTGGATTCAACAAAAACCACGTAGTCAGCTTCTGTAAGCTTGCCATACTCCAAAGTTTTGTTCAAGTCTCTGCGGGTTACATCCAACGAGGCAACAACTTCACAAGCACGTAGAGCATTAACTGCCTCAACACCCGCCTTTGTAGAATTACATGCAACAACAACCTTGGTTTTTGGGTCTTTTGGAATCTCAAACCCTTGTGCAGTAAGCGCCTGAAGCAGTTTACCCATCTCCAACGCAAAACCAGTTGCGGGCAGGTCAAGTTTTCCAAATTTTTCTATAAACTTGTCGTATCTGCCTCCGCTACCCAAGGGTAATCCAAGGTTTGGAACTGAGGCTTCAAACACCATTCCAGTGTAGTATTCGATTTGTCGGGTCAAAGAAAAGTCGAAATAAACTAGGTCGTCTATTCCGTAATCCACCAACGCTTTTTGAAGCTCTTTGAGGCTTTGCAACTGTTTTTTTGCGTCCTCATATTTTGAGCCGTTAAGAGAGATTTTTGAAACTTCACTTAGTTTTCTGCAACGGGAAAGCTCAACAAACACATCACATAGATCTGCTGGAAAATTGTTTTCTGTCATGAACTTTTTGAGTCCAATCAAGTCTCGGCAAGACAGCAGCCGTTGCAGTGCAGCTTTTTGTTTTTGGTCTAAACCTGCGGCGTTTTGCAGGTCTTTTAGAAGGCTTGCGTTGCCTAGGTCGATTCTGACTTGTTCTAGTCCGATTTGTTTGAGAAACGAAATCAGAAGCGCCAATATTTCGCCGTCTGCTTCGGGTGTGTTGCAGCCCACGAGTTCTATGCCTGCTTGGTAGAATTCGCGTTCGTTTTTGAGGTATGATGGGTTGTATCTGAAAACGTTGGTTATGTAAAACAGTCGGATTGGCTCTGGCGCAGAGGGCATTCGGGTTGTTACTATTCTTGCTACTGGTGCGGTCATTTCGGCTCGTAGGGCGAGTAGTTTGCCGTCGAAGTCTTGGAATTTGAACATGCTGTCGATTAGTTCTGAGCCTACTCCTGTGGATAGGGTTTGGACGAATTCTATTGTTGGGGAGCGGACTTCGTTGTATCCCCATAGTTCAAAGGTTTTTCTTAGCAGGTTTTCTAGGTATCGGATTTGTTTTACTTCGTCAGGTAGAACGTCCCGTGTTCCTTTGGGGGTGTGTAGTCGTGTGAATGTTATTCCTCCTTGTCACAGCTTAATCCTCCGTGGGTAATCTGTGGGTTGAAACCCATATTCCGCACATCTTATATAAAGGTTTCCAGAACAAATACTGAGGACCAAAACAATGCGAATGACCGAAATAGTCAGAGTAGACTCACGCGGAAGAATCACAATGCCCTCCTCAATCCGCGAAGCAGTCAGACTCTCAGAAGGAATGTACGTCATGCTAATAGCAGACCTAGACAAAAAAGAACTACGAATCGCACCCTTCGCAGACCCAGAAGCAAAACTCGTAGAACTAAGCATCACGTTCTCAGACAGCCCCGGAGCATTAGCAAACGCAGCAAACATACTGGCAAAACAGGGAGTTGACCTGCTGTCCAGCGAGTCAAGAACACTGCGCAGAGGAAAATCCGCAGAATGGGTAGTAATCGCCGACGTTTCAAGGTGCAAATGCAAACTCGAAGAACTGGAACAACAAATACTTGAAGGCGGCTCGGCAGAAGAAGTGAACTTCAAAAGCTACACATAACTAAACAACAAAAACATTAGGGGACGTGTCTGGGTGGAAAACAGGGTCTATGCATTGTTTGGGTTTTTTGGACCACTAGTTTTGTATGTGTCAATCGCTGCATCCGCAGTTCTTTCACCATGGTTTAGCTGGGAAACCAACATGTTAAGCGACCTCGGAAACACAACAACCAGTGACGTCGCAGCATTATTCAACGGGGGAATGTTACTGTCGGGTTTTCTGTTGATGATTTACGCATTTACAGCATTCAAGGCTCACGCCAAATACAGCAGTTACTGTTTGTTGGCTTCAACGTTTTTTGTTCAACTAATCGCAGTATTCAACGAGTCGTATGGTCAGCTTCACTTTTTTGCTGCTGTGCCCCATTTTCTGTTTTTGAGCCTAACGTCGCTGGTTTACACGGTTGAAAAACGGTCCAGACTTGCGCTTGCCACGTTTTCGGTTGCAATGCTTTCGTGGCTGATTTACGCTTTAGGCATATTCAACATCGGCATAGCGGTTCCAGAAACAATATCAAAAATCGTAGTAGCGTGGATTATGTACTCAGCTATCAGAATCTATGTAAACCAAACACAATGAAGAACTAAAAATATGCTTCTACGAAACTAGTGCGCCTCAAAGAATATTGTATGTTTGTTTACTGCACCTAGAAAAATAGAAATGTGACTTCCTCAAGTTTTATACAGTATCAGTACCGTATAATCATCAGGGGGAGTGGCTTTGTCTTCGAAGCTTAAAATCGTCTGGGTATTACCGGGGGGTATGGAACATTATGTTGAGAACCTTAAGAAAATATTGGAAGAAGTAGAGAATGATAAACCTACAAGCACTGAATTTGCTGCGTGGTTAAAGAAGGAATATGGAATAAAAGATATTACAGTTAAATTGTCTATTAGAGCAGTTAAAAATAACTTAGGTTTTTTGGAAAAAAATGACAACCACATGGAACTAACAGTAACAGCGAAAGAGTTTTTGAGAACCCCAAACAACAAATTGGTTCTTGAAAGCTTGAAGAAACATGTCCTAGGTTTTGATGAGATTATTTCGGCACTAGCAGATGGACGGCGACTAACTTTGGATGAAGTACACAAAGTGTTGTTAGAAAAATGCGATGTGAACTGGAAAAGCAAAAATCAGACACAATTACGACTATGTTGGCTAATAGGTTTAGGTTATGTTAATAGAGAAAATAAAAAATATTACTGGACAAATGGCAAAAACAACGGGAACAGAGGCAGTAGTGCCATTGATAATTACATTGAAAAGGCATACAAAATACTGAAAAACAATGCAAAAATGAACGAAGCAGACACAAGTGCAACCCTTGTAGAACCGCTTTTGAAAGAGGTTCTGGGATGGGACACAGAAAATCCTGACGAGATAAATAGGGAACATAGTATTGGGTCATATGAAAACAAAGACCGCGTAGATATTGCGCTAATACTAAACGATGATCCCGTTGTTTTTATTGAAGTAAAGTCTGCAAATACACAACTACAAAATCGTTTTGCAAAGCAAGCAATAAACTATGCTCACGCTGATGGTGTAAGCTGGTGTATACTTACAAACGGACACGAATTACGGGTTTATAACGCTTTTTGGAAGGTTAAGGGAATTGAAAGAAAAATGCTTTTCAGACTTTCAATAGATGAATACAAAGAAAAAATTAGCAAATTAAAGCTGTTATCCAAAGAAAGCTTAACTTTGGGAAAATTGGATAAAATCGGAGACATCAAACACGCTAAAATAATATTTTCACAGTGGTTAACGCAAGAAGAAAACAACATTATCAAAAAAATCGTCGAGTCAAACTCAAATGTTAATGAAGAATGCTTGAGACAGGCAATACGAAAAATTTTGTAACATAAAAACAATCTATTGATTACATTTTACTGAAAACAGAGAAGCGTATACAAATTCTACTTTTGACTAAAATATGGTTACGCTTCTGGTTCCGGGCAGTTTTTTTATTTCGCCAAACAGTTCTGAGGGAA
>JAOZIC010000207.1:2610-7548 GCA_026014605.1 Candidatus Bathyarchaeota archaeon | reverse complement strand
AAAAACAGCCAAAAAATAACCAAGAACTATAAATGTTGAACCGCGCAAATCAATTAGAGCCACTGCAAGGGGCTGGCGTTATTGGAACATGAAGTTTTGGTCAAGGCAGAGAATCTAACCAAAAAGTTTGACGGCTTTACTGCAGTGGACGGTATAGACTTTGAAATCTATAAGGGTGAAAATTTTGGGTTTTTGGGACCAAACGGCGCCGGAAAAACCACAACAATGAGAATGATTCAAACCGTTTCTCCGTTAACCCAAGGAAAACTGACATTAGCAGATATGGATGTTTCAGAGCGGGACAGAGAAATCAAAAGCATAATCGGAGTAGCCCCGCAGGAAGATAATTTGGACCCAGATTTCACGGTTTTTGAAAATCTTGTGGTTTATGCCAGATACTTTGACATCGCAAAAGAAAAAGCCAAAACAAAAGCAGTTGAGCTCATCAAGTTCATGCAGCTAGAAGAGAAAAAAGATGTTACAATAACAGAGCTTTCCGGTGGAATGAGGCGCAGACTGATTCTTGCACGGGCGTTGATGAACGAGCCCCAGATACTTGTTTTGGATGAGCCAACAACAGGCTTAGACCCGCAGGCAAGGCACCTTATTTGGGCTAAAATCAAGGACCTGCAAAAACAGGGAGTTACGGTCATACTTACTACGCATTACATGGATGAAGCAGCACAACTCTGTGACAGACTCACAATTATGGACCGCGGCAACATCATCGAAACAGGCAAACCCGCAGAACTGGTAAAAAAGCATGTGGGACAAGAAGTTCTGGAAGTATTAAACAGCGAAGAATCAATGACCTGCCTGAAAAACATATTTCCAGACGCCAGAATCGACGTGGTAGGCGACAAAATACAACTGTTCGCAAACAAGCCCCGCGGCGTTTTGGCAAAGATTCTAGAAAAAAACATGTTCAAAGGAGCCTCGATACGCGACAGCAACCTAGAAGACGTGTTTCTAAAACTTGCAGGAAGGAGTTTGAGGGATTAACATGGCTGATGCTTTGTCGCTTTTCAGAATCCCTAAGCTCAGTTACCGTGTTTGGAAGGTTTGGTTACGAAACAAAGACGTTTTCATGAAAACATACAAAACCAACTTTTTGCCCTCGCTGCTGGAACCGATTCTTTACCTTTTCGCGTTTGGTTTCGGGTTAGGCAGCTTTGTTCAATTAATCAACGGTGAACCGTACATCAACTTCATTGCCCCAGCTATTGTTTGTGTGTCGATGATGTATTCCTCGTTTTACGAGTGCACCTATGCCTCGTTTGTTAGGATGTATTTCCAAAAAACCTTTGACGCAATAACCGCAACACCCATAGACATCGAAGAAGTCATCGTAGGCGAAATCCTTTGGGGCGCAACACGCGGCCTAATTAACTCGTCCATAGTACTCGGAGTAATGGTAGCATTTGGGTTAATCACATCCCCGCTGCTACTGCTGATACCGTTTGTCGCGTTCCTTGTTGGACTACTATTCGCAGCAATCGGCATGTGTTTCACCGCCATAGTCCCAAACATCGACGGATTCAACTACCCAGCGTTTCTGTTCATAACACCAATGACCCTGCTCAGTGGAACATTTTTCCCAATAGCCACCTTGCCAGAGGTTTTGCAAATATTTGCGCAGGTGTTTTTGCCACTAACAAACGCGGTAGCAGTAACAAGGGCACTGGCACTAGGAACCGTTGAAGCCTCGATACTGATTAACCTAGCTTGGATGCTGATACTAACACCAATCTTTTGCGTCCTAGCGGTAAACTTGATGAAAAAACGGTTAATCAAATAATTAACAACTAACTGTTGGCGTTTACCCGAAAGATTGCAACCTTCTCGTTTTTGTATGCAAGGCTAAACATTGGGTCGGCTACAAACCGTGGAACCGCTTCGTCAAAAGTAACTACCACATAGGATATGTTCCAAGCATTTACGGCAGATTTGTAATCAAAATATGTCAAGGGCAAATTCGAGACGCTGTCAAAGTATGTCAAAGCGTTTTGTTCTATGAAACCATGAAGGTCACTGCCTGAAGTATCTGTGGAATCTGGAATAGGACAAAACCCTACAAAGAAGTCTATTTGGTGCTGTGTTTTTCCGTTAAGGCTTGCAACCAAATCATAGGTTTCGGGGTTTTCTTGCAAAACAATTCTGGTTCCAAGCTCTCCGTGTGGAAAAATTAGTTGGTTAACTGCGTTGATGCTTGAATCAACAAAAGCGATACTGTTACCAGTTTGTGTTGGTGCACCTGCAGACATGAACGGAACGTTAATCCAATCAAAAACTATGCCGTCAAGTTTGCTTTCCAAGCTCATGGAAACCTTGGCGAACTTTACTCCAGTGTAGATAGTAACTGATTCGCTGAAAACAAGCAACCTGTTTTCCATTGTAATCTGAAACGTCGCCCAATTTGAGCCGTTTTTAAACTGCAGGTCAGTTATTGGCAGTTCATTAAAGTCTAGATGCTGAGCAGTGTTATTGTTTCTGTAGAGCAGGCTGATTTGGGTGTCTTTGATTGACAGGAACTGGTAATAATCAAAAGAACCAGCAAGTTTTGTCGAAACCTCAAAATTGTTGCCTTCAACAGGCGAATCGTTGTAAACCACCTGAATAACGCCGTTGTCAACTAAGTAGTCAGAATGCAACAGGTTTCTTGCGACTGATGCGGGTTCTATTTCGCGGGCAAGAACCAAAAACTTTGGTTTAACCGCACTCAATGTAGGTCTTTGAGCAAACCCTGAAAGCCACCAACCAAACTCTGCATCCGAAACCAAAACGGAATCTGCGGGTGTGTTGTTTTTTATCCATTGTATTGCTTCATATCCGGGTTCACTCATCGTTTGATAGAACGTCAATTCTACCAAGGCTTCGTCAGGTGTGGTATAAAATGGGGTGTAAAAAACTGAAAAAAGCACCACAAACAGCACCAGAACAGAGTACACAATTTTGTGAATCAAGAAACGTGACGAGACTTTGTTAAGGAAGCGGCTGGTTTTCTGCAATAGAATTCTGGTGCCGCATACAGTAGCTAAGCTGATGAAAGCGGTCAAAGGAAAGAAAAGAAAATAGTTGAACCGTTCATAGTCCAGATATACCCCGAACGAGTAGCTTTGGGTCATCACGGCGGGTAGCAGTAACCAAAAAGCAAACAAAACAGAAGAGGTCGTAAGATATTTTCCTTTGAAATATTTTGAAAGTAAAAAGTACCCAAAAAAGGGGATAAGGCTTAGGATAACGGCGTATACTGGAAGTAAATCAGTTGCAAGCAGGTTTTCTTTTGTGTCTAAAACTGCGCCTGTTACTGTTGCTTCTGAGCTGAAGTATATTGGAACAACCGAAAGCAGGTATGGAGAAACAAGAAGTACTCCAAGGAGTATGGGGGAAATCCATGAGATTGTTTGTTGTTTTGAAATCTTGGTTCGTTTATGAAAAAGGGCACAAACAAGCATGGCAAGCAGGGTTATTGCAAGAAAAACAAATCCGCTGAAAACGTGTGTTAGAAATATGGCTCCAACAAACAAAGAGGCAACAAACAGGGCAGGTAGCCTGGAAAACTTTGAGCGGTTCAGAAACAAAATGAAAACAAGTGGAATCAAAAACAAAGTAGTCACGTTAGGGTATCCACCCCAACACAGCATTGAAATGTCGCCAGCAGAAAAGATGGTTAAAAATGCAGCTATAAGAGAGGCTTCTTCATTCCAGATGTTTCGTACTACAACGTAGACAACCAAAACCATAACCGCAGAAAAAAACGAAGAAACCATAACATGAACCAGATAATCAGGTGCACCAGTAAAAGCGGCAACTAATGCAGTAAAAAGGTGGTATCCAGGATTTGTTACCGAAACACCGCCACCCATGTGATAGTTAATTGACAAAAAATCTGTTGCTTCACTTGAGGTGATTGATTGAATAACACTTTCGTGCAGACCGATATCAGCGCCTGGAGGGTAAATGTTTCGGGTCATCAGCAGGAAGCGGTACACGAACGAAAAAGCAACTAACAGCAATAGCAAAAATTTCTTGCCTGATTTTTCAACAAACATGATTCATCCTTGCTGTTTGCAGTTCGTTGGATAGTAAACTAGTAACAGGTTGCAGTTTAAAGCTATGTCTGAAAACAGAGGATGGGATTCACGAAAACACCGGACTTTGAAACAGTTTTCCAACAAAAAAAGAGTAATTCAAAGAAATGAAACGGATTCAAGCTTTAGATGAAAATACTTATATCGTATTTTTTCGGGAATAGTACTAGGCCAGTGTTTAGGGGAGAATAGGTGAAACAAAAATGGTAAAAAAATTGTCAATATCAGTATTAGTTTTGTTGATTTTAACCGGACTTGCATTACAACCGGCAGCAATTATTGTCAAGGGACAGTACCCTGTTCCGTACAAACTAACAGTACAAGTCAATAACCATCTCGCAGGAACAACATCACCCAGTCCAGGTGTAACGTATGTGGATTATGGGCTTTCAGTTCAAGTAAAAGCGACACCCCACACAGGTTACATTTTTAATGGGTGGTACTTGAACGGAGTCTACCAGCACAAACTAACCACAATTACAATCACAATGCTTAATGACAACTTGCTTATGGCGGCGTTCAGCCAAGAAGCAGTCGCACTCACAATTACGGCGAATCCACCTGAAGGGGGAGTAATCAATCCGCCTCCAGGAACACTACAGTATCAATATGGAAGTCTTGTTGAAGTTACGGCACAACCCAACCAAGACTACGTCTTCAACGGTTGGTATTTAGACGGACAATACATGGGCACACAAAGTACAATCACTGTGGAAATGACAAACAACCGAGAACTGGGAGCATTCTTTGCAGGTGGCTCCACACCAACTGAACCTCCAGTTGAGTTGCCTCCGTCAACAATAACGGTGTCATGTGAAAGTTACTCAAAATATTCTGAATTTGATGT
>JAOZIC010000207.1:0-2510 GCA_026014605.1 Candidatus Bathyarchaeota archaeon | reverse complement strand
TCAAATTCAACTCTGTCAGGCCTTATGTTTAACTCCGAAACAAAAGAATTGGGTTTCACAGTAACCGGACCAACAGGAACAACAGGATTCACCAACGTTATTATTCCAAAAAGTTTGCTAAGCGACATCTCGACACTAGCAGTTTATGTTGACGAAACAGAAATGAACTACAGTGCCGAGTCACAAGACGACGTATGGGAAATCTTCTTCACATACGAACACAGCACCCACCAAGTTGTCCTAAACTTACAAGCAGAACCAACACAAACAACAGAACCCGAACCGGAAAACCAAGAACAGGAACAAGAATCGTTCTTTGAAACCCCAATAGGATTAGCAACAATAGTTGGAGCACTAGTAGCCGCAGCAGTAGCAGTAACGGTTTTAGTCATGAGAAGACGACAAAACAACATTCAACAGAAATAGAGCAACCAAACCAAAGACATCAAAAACAGTCAAGAAATATTGACCAATCGCAGTAGCGGTTGGTCAAGAAACCTTTACAAAAATGGTTTTATTGCATCTAATTCCTAGTTTAAACTGATGTTTAGAATGAAAAGATTCAAGTCTAAACTCTTCCTTTCGGTTTTGACTTGTTTATTATTGGTTGCCTTGCCAAGTGTTAATCAGGTAAAGGCATACAACTACATATACATCAAGGCTGATGGCACTGTTGAAGGAACCGCCAACATTTTGAGAAATCAAAACAGTTACAATTTCACAGACAATGTTAATGGCACAGTTTACGTGGAAAAAGACGACATCGTAATTGATGGAGCGGGTTATACCCTCCAAGGCAATGACGCCAGAGGAGTTGTTGTTTCAGGACGAAAAAATGTAACGGTCAGGAATTTGAGAATTGAGGCAACAAGTGGTCATGGGTTTGACCTTGAAGATTCGGAAAACTGTAATGTTTCTGGGGTCACTTTAGTCGGAGATTCGATTGCTATGAGATTGTTTACGGCATACAATAACACTATTGAAAACTGTACGATAACAGGTTCGAGGACAGCTATCGACATCGGTAGCTCACACGAAAATAAATTCAAAGATAACGAGTTAACAAACAACACCAAAAGCATTGATATGCAACACTCTTCGGGCAACGTTTTCCGAAACAATCACATGAGCAATTTTGACCTCAGATTCAACAAGTTTTCTGAGTACGTAAACGACATGGATTCGTCCAACACCGCTTATGGTTTGCCAATAATCTACTGGGTTGAACAGCAGGATAGAACGGTTCCACTGGATGCAGGTTGCGTAATTTTGGTGAAATGTGCCCGAATTACTGTTGAAAACTTAACTTTCACCAAAAACGGGCAGTACATACTGATGGTAAACTCAACACTTGTCACAGTAAGAAACAACACATTAACAACTCCCAAAAAAAGCAGTGACGGAATTGGGCTGATTTTCTCTGAATACAACGTCATATTTGAAAACAACATACAAAACAAGTCAACAGGAATCGAACTGCAACAATCAACAAACAACCTAATCCAAGGAAACATCGTTGCAAACTGCAGCCGCGGAATAAGACCGCTTTACTCTTCAAACAACAACACGATTACAAGTAACATCATAACAGCTAACGAGTACGGAATCGATGATTTACAAACAAGCTCTTCTACGTACACCACGATTTCCAGCAACATAATCACGTCAAACAGTTTCGGAATCGCACTTGTTGGAAACAACTTCATTTCTGATAACCAAATCAAAGGAAACGGGGCAGGCATCGTCATGAACTCAGGCGGTGACACAATCACAGGAAACATTGTAGAATACAACAACAGAGGCATCGTGATAGCAGGCGGCGACAACGTGCTTAAAGGCAACCAGATGAACAACAACACTTACAATTTTTTGGGCAGCAACTCTGCAACCAACGACATTGATGAGTCAAACAGGATAAACGGAAAAGTAGTCTACCACTGGGTAAACCAAAAAGACAAGAGAGTTCCGTCTGATGCGGGTTATGTTGCGTTGTTTAACTGTGTTAACATTAAAGTTCAGAACCTAGAACTTGCGAACAATGGACATGGAATAATGATGCACAACACCACAAAATCGACAATAACACAAAACGTGTTCACGTTAAACAGCGTAGGAGTTGCATTGTACAACTCTAAGGATAACACGATTTCACAAAACCACATGACAAAAAACGTTAACGGAATGAACATAGCAAACTCCGTTGAAAACCAGATAACATACAACAACATAGCCGAAAACAGCCGATGGGCAATCTGCTTCACGGACGACCAAAAAGACAACAGTTTCCACCACAACAACTTCATTGACACCAAAGTAACAACTGGGCTGCAGGTCTCGATGGACAAATTCTTTGGCTCAGGCCTAGGAAACAGTTGGGACGACGGAAAAGAAGGAAACTACTGGAGCGACTACCAAACACGCTACACCAACGCCACAGAAGTAAACAACTCAGGAACAGGCAACACCCCATTTTACATCAACGAAAACAACCAAGACAACCACCCACTAAC
>JAOZIC010000008.1 GCA_026014605.1 Candidatus Bathyarchaeota archaeon | reverse complement strand
GCTAATGTTGATTTGAAGAGTTTTAGTGACGAGTTTTACCGAAACAATTGTGGTGCGCGGTTGCAGCCTGTTTTGGATGCGATTAAGCTTTACAAACAGTTGGGCATCTGGGTTGAATTAACTACGTTGATTATTCCAACCTTAAACGATTCAGAGCAGGAACTACAAAATATTGCAGAGTTTATCAAAAACGAAGTAGGAGAAGACACCCCTTGGCATATTTCTGCTTTTCATCCGATGTACAAGCTTCCAGACCTGCCGCGTACTCCAGTTGAAACCTTAAGAAAAGCACGAGAAATCGGGTTTGACGCTGGTTTGAAGTATGTTTATGAGGGAAATGTTCCGGGAGAAAACGGTGAAAACACTTACTGCCCAAACTGTAAAAAGCCGTTGATTCAGCGTTTTGTTTACAGTATCCGAGAAAACAAAATCAAAGACTCCAAATGCAAGTACTGTGGAACAAAAATCGACGGCGTTTACGACTAGTTTTGTTGTACGTAAACATACAATACACATTATCACATAAACAGTATTAACGATGTTATTATTCTGCGGGAAGAGCGCACACAAAAAAAGAAAAGGGTAAACACTGGTCTTGGAGATATCCCCCTTCTTTTGAGTGTGGGTGGGAACTTGTGTGCGCTCTTCGTACCTCCTTAATTTTGTTGTCTAGTAATCAACACGGGTTTTGTAGCAGATTTTTTGTTTACAGGTTATGGTGTATTTGTGTTGTACACATATACGAAAAAGTTTATCAACTATTAAGACATAATATACAGATTGGAGAACCATGAAGGCAGTACCAATTTTCGTAGCCTTTTTCTTACTTTTCACTCTGGCGTCATTAGCCGTGCCTATACCCATGTTTCCCGGAAACATGGTGATATCCATGATAGAGATATCAACCGCAGAAGTCATAGTTTATCTGGAAGCAATCACAAACGGGTTGACCTACGGCTTTGTCACGTGGCTAGTATTCTTTGTAGTCTTCAAAAAACTGGACAAACCACTCTACCAATAAACAACAATTTAAATGGGGTCTGTCAGCCTTACGTCTTCATTCCTGTTAAGGTCGGTCTGGGACGGCTACATCATCCCCTAG